>JBCBGJ010000140.1:0-6503 GCA_038526925.1 Pseudomonadota bacterium | reverse complement strand
CCTTCTGCTCGGTATCGGCTTCATCGAACTGGTGCAGAAGGTCATAAACACGGCGGATGCGGAATTCCTGCCAGGGCAGGTTCCAGGGCTGACGGTTCTGCCACTACACAGCCATGGCACGGAAAGCGCCGCCTTGGTGCGCTGGGCACCGGGCACGAAATTCTTACCGCACCAACATTGGGGCGGCGAAGAAATCCTTGTCCTTGAGGGCACCTTCCAAGACGAGCATGGCGATTATCCGGCTGGGTCTTGGCTGCGCAGCCCGCATGGCTCAAAGCACTCGCCGTGGTCCGACGAAGGTTGCCTTATCTATGTGAAGACAGGGCATTTGGCGGCCCTGACCGAAGCGGCTTAGCGTTTCGCGATACACTCAATCTCAACCCGCGCGCCGAGCGCCAAGCCGTTTGCACCGAGCGCGCTTCGCGCGGGAAAATTGCCTGTGAAATATGTTTTGTAGATCTCGTTAAAGGCCGGCCATTCCGCAATGTCGGCGAGGAAAACTGTACACTTCACGACATTGTCCCAGCTTAAATCATTAGCGGCGAGGGTCGCTTGAATATTGTCCATGGTCTGGCGCGTTTCAGGCTCGATCCCGCCGGGCACCAGACCCGCCTCTGGCGTTGTCCCGAGCTCTCCCCCAAGATAGATCCAGCCATCTGCCTCAACAGCGCTTGAGAACGGAAATCCCGCATCTTTGTAAGCGTCTTTCACATAGTGCCGGATCTCTGAGGGCGCAGGATCGCTGGTCTGTACTGTTTCGCACGCGGCGAGCGAGGCGCAGATGGCAGAGAGTAAGACGAGGCGCATGAGGCAGACTCCAGTTTGATCGGTCCTTCGATACTTAGCTGGTCTGCCCCTGCTCGGGAAGCGCTTTGCCAGCGGACGTAGACTTTGGCTGCCAACCCGGGCGGCCGAACAGGTACATCCAGGTCTCTCCAAAGCTGTTTGACTTTCGAAGGTCCGCAAAAAGGCCCGGCCATTCTGAAATCCAAACCGAGAGTGGATTCACGCTGTTATAGTCCCGCTTCAGGCCATAGGTCGGCGTCTCTTCTTCGGCCTGGTAAGTCCCGAACAAGCGATCCCAAATGATTAGGATGCCGCCATAATTCTTGTCGATGTATTTATCATCACAGCCATGATGGACGCGGTGATTGGCAGGCGTATTCAAAATACCATCAAGCGGACCGAGCTTACCAATCAGCTCGGTATGGATCCAGGTTTGATAGGCCAGCACAACAATGATGCCAAAGAAAATCAGCGCGGGCGGAAACCCGAGAAAGACGAGTGGAAAGTGCATCAGCGCAGATGCAAATCCTTCAAACGGGCCAAACCGGATGCCAACCACAATGTTCATTTCGCGCGAGGAGTGATGCACCGCGTGCTGCGTCCACAGCAGGCGGACTTGATGCGCGATCCGATGCTCCCAATAGTAAGCGAAATCGCAGGCCAGGACCGCGAGCGCCACCGACCAGAGCGTGATCGGCATCTGCCAGGTCACAAATGTTTCCGCCACAACAACCATGCCGAGATACAAGAAGGACATCAAAAAGATCTCGACCAAAAGGCTCGGAATTTGGGTCGAGGCACTGGCCACCATATCGAGTAGCTCGCGCCCTTTCATGGAGCCTGAGAAAAAGCCTTTCAGAAGCTCGATACCCAAGATCGCTGCGCCAATAAGAAACAGCGTATCGTCGAAATTCGTTCCGATCTGTTCAATCAATTCTAGGGTCATTATTTTTGTCTCCCGAGGCCATGAATTAGCGTGCGCCAGGCCAAAGCTGCGGCCTGGTCTTGTGTGGTCTCACCGGCTTTGACGCTTTCCCAGCCGGCATACATGAGGTGATCATAGGCTTGCACAATCCAGCTCGTGGGAACGGCGGTATCAAACAGGCCTTCGCCCTTCGCGGCATCGACCATTTCTGCAGTCTCACGCTGTTCTTTCGCATAAGCCGCTTGCAGGTCGGGATCATCTGTTTCGCCCTCAAGGGCCAGAAAGCCATGGCGATCCCCGAGCGGGATAAGCGCTTGTAGGGCTAAACGGGCGACCTCTGAATAGGACGTCGCATCGGCGCAAGCTTCCTCAACCGCATCGTCCATTTCCTTAATCGCAATTTTGGAGAGCGCGCGCATCAAGTCGTCACGGCTCGCGAAATGGCGATGCAGCGTGGCCCGGCCGACGCCTGCGCGTTCCGCAACATCCGCGAGGGCCGCGCTTGGATTCTTGCTGAAGACCGAGAAGGCTGCCTCGATGATCGCATCTCTGGAAGAAAGGCGTAATGATTTTGTCATGAGACATATATGTCTCATTTGATGCACTTATGTCAATACGCCTATTTCAGATAGCGCAAATGGCGCAGTCCCGCCGATTCATAAATCCCGTCTAGAGCCAGCTGCTGCCGAAGGATCATATCACCCTCTGTTGGCAGTGGCACACCAGTTTGGAGCCCGTCCCAAACGGCGGCCAGCTGATAAGTGTAGGTACTGATCGGGCTGATCTCTGCCTCCCAACCGCGCGAGCTGGTCAGGCGCCCAGGGACGAATGGATTGTGCGGAGCGAGCGGGTTGACGTAGGTAATCTCGCCAGTGGTCCCAATCAGTTTCATCTCCGCTTTGAACGCAGCACCGGGACCCATATTCGTTGTCAAATGCGCGACGGCGCCAGAGGGGAAAGTCAGGCTCGCACGCATGCTTTCGTCAACCCCCGCTTTGGTGAGCGTCGCGGTCGATTCAATCTCTGACGGGGCCTCGCCCGTCACTGACAGGGCCCAGTGCAGCGGATAGCAGCCAAGGTCCATCATCGCGCCGCCGCCCGTTTCAACGCGGTGGCGGATCTCTGTTCCATTGTCTTTGATCTCGACATCAAAGGCCGCGTGGATCTCTTTCAGTTCACCAATCTCGTCCGCCACCAGCCAGGCGAGGCAGGTCTCAAAGGCTGGGTGATAGCGATAATGAAAAGCCTCGATGAGGCGTTGGCCAGATGCTTCCGCCGCCGCCAGCATGGCGCGGGCTTCGTCCGCGTTCATTGCAAATGGCTTCTCACATAGGACCGGTTTGCCCGCCTCCAGCGCTTTGATCGTCCAGTCAGCGTGCAGGTTGATCGGCAGGGGATTGTAGACCAGATCCACCGCTTCTGACGCAATCACCTGCTCATAATTGTCTAAGACCGTGCCAATCCCGTGTTCACTTGCAAAGGCCTCCGCGCGGGCCTTATCACGCGCGGCAACCGCAGCGACCCTGCATTGCGTAATGACTTTCGCGGGGTGGATCACCGCCGTATCAGTGATCCGCGCCGCGCCCAATAGGCCAATTCCCAGTCCCGCCATGGCGCACCTCCTGTGTCATGCTGCCGCTAGGGGAGAGATTGCTCTCACCCCCGCTCTAGGCTTTTTAGGTGTTCGATAAAAAATTACCAATCCGGAGACACCGCCATGCCCGTCATGAATTTTCTGACCACCTGCATTTTCGATCATGGCGCAATTGCCAAGCTCGGAAAGACACTGACAGGTTTTGGTGTCAGCCGTCCAATGGTGATCACAGATCCAGGCATTAAAGCCGTCGGCCTGCTGGACACCGTGCTCGAAAATCTCGGTATGGAACCAGCAGCGGTCTTCGCCGATACGGTGGCCAACCCGACCGAAGATCAAGCCATTGCGGTGGCCGATCAATATAATGCGGCAAACGCCGATGGCCTGGTAGCGCTGGGCGGCGGATCGGCCATGGATCTGACCAAAGCGGTCGGCCTGCTCGCCAGCCAAGACGGCCCGCTCGAGAAATATGCGGCGATCACCGGCGGGGCCAAACATATCGGCAAGCTTCCGCCGCTGATCGCTGTTCCGACGACTGCAGGCACAGGCTCTGAAGTCTCAGTTGGCATGATCACGACGATGAATAATGGCCGTAAGGAAACGTTCGCATCGCCGCACCTGATCCCAGCGACCGCGATTTGTGATCCAGACCTGACCCTTGGCTTGCCTGCCTTTTTGACAGCCGCCACTGGCATGGACGCCGTCACCCATTGTATCGAGGCGGTGCTTACCCCGGCCGTAAACCCGCCGGCTGAAGGCGTTGGCTATGACGGCCTCAATCGTGCGATCAAAAACGGAGCGCTTCAGCGTGCGGTGGCGGATGGCTCTGATAAAGACGCGCGCTGGAACATGATGATGGCGAGCTATGAAGGCGCACTGGCCTTCACAAAAGGTCTTGGGTCAGTTCACGCGCTCAGTCACGCTGCGGGTCGTTTAAAAGAGAAGAAGCTGCACCACGGTACACTCAACGCGATTTTTCTGCCGCATCTTCTTCGCTTCAATGAAGGCGCCGCCCCTGAAAAGTACGAGCGCTTAAAGTTCGCGATGGGCCTCTCTCAGAATGCCGATCTCGGAGACGAAATCGCAAAACTGAATGAGGCAATCGGAATCCCGAACACGCTCGGCGCGATTGGCTTGGAGTCTTCTGATGGCCCCGGCATTGTCGAGTTTGCGCTGAATGATCTCGCCCACCGCGGCAATGCCCGCCCTGCCGAACAAGGCGACTATGAGCGGATTTATGAGCAAGCGCTTTAAGCTTCGCCGAACACACTTCAGGAGGAAACACTATGGCTATCGATTTTACGATCCCGGATGACGCTAAAGAAGTTCGCGCTCGGGTCCGCCAATGGGTGCAGGATGAATGCATCCCCGCTGAGAAGCGCCTGGTAGATGGCGAAGGGCTCGATGCCGTTCTCGGTGACTTGCGCAAGAAAGCGCGCGGCCAGGGACTATGGCTGCCTTTCATCCCGACCGAACATGGTGGCATGGGGCTCGGCCCGCTCGCCAATGCGCTCGTGCAGATGGAACTCGGTCAAAGCCATCTCGGCGCCTTATCGATGAACAGCCAAGGGCCAGACGATGCGACCATGCTCACGCTCCTGGCACACGGGACGGACTTCCAAAAAGAGAAATACCTCAAACCTCTCCTGAACGGTGAGAAGCGGATCTGTTACTCGATGACAGAGAAAGCAGCTGGGGCCGACGCCACCGGCATGCAAACGCGCGCCGAAAAAGATGGCAAGGGCAATTACGTCCTCAACGGAGAGAAATGGTACTCGTCTTCTGCGAATGTCGCCGACATCGCTGTGGTGATGGCAAAGACCAATCCAGAGGCACCGCGTCATCAGCAATTCTCAACCTTCATTGTCGAGCTGCCAAACCCTGGCTATCGGATCATCCGCAACATTCCGACCATGGCCATCCATAAAGATTACCAAGAAGCGATGGGCGCAGCGCACTGTGAGATCGCGATCGAAGATCTGGTTGTGCCGGAAGAAAACTTGCTCGGCGGCGAAGGCCAGGGCTTTGCCATGGGACAGCACCGTCTGGCTTATGGTCGCCTGCGCCACGGCATGCACAATGTGGCGATGGCACAGCGCGCGCTGGATCTTGCGACCGCGCATGTCACAGAGCGCTCTACCTTCGGCAAAGGCCTTGAAGAACGCCAAGGCGTTCAGTTCATGTTGGCAGAGTGCGCGAGCCAGCTCTACATCGCGCGGCTGATGCTGATGCATATTGCCTACAAAGCTGAGAATGGCCTCGATATCCGCCAAGAGAATGGCATGGCGAAGGTCTTCCTCGCCAACATGGTGCACAAAGTGGTCGACACCGCGATCCAGTTGCATGGCGCGCTCGGTTATTCCACGGATACTCCGCTCGCGGCCTGGTACACCCATATTCGCTCACAGCGCCTCGTCGATGGTCCAGACGAAGTGCACAAATGGATCACTGGGAAAAACGTAATCCGTGCGTTCAAGAAAGACGGCACAACAGCCGGAGCAGCAGGCGGAGATTTGCTGTAATCAGACTGATCCCGAAACTCTGGGAGAGTATTAGTTGATGCGTAATTACTCCTACGTCTCGTTTATACTTTCCCAGTGTCTCTATTTTGATCAGAACGGCTCATGATTAACCCCTCTTAACCAACTCAACTCTACGTCGACTGCATAGTTTTTAGCGGGCGGCTAAAATGAGTATTTATGAAGATTACGATGGCTCTTTCGGGCCAAACAATAGACCTGTGTCGGCTCCCAAGAGATCACGGCAAACCCGAAGGGTCTGGCTGATCCTCATCCTGCTCTATATGAGCGGATGTTCCTATTGGGGGTGGCAGGTCTTTCTAAGGCCAGATGGAGAGTTTGCCGAAGGCGAGACATCGATCATCGTCGCTGAAACAGAATCCTTGGTGGCGGATGCTCACGCGGCGCAGATAGAGGGCCAATCGACACTTATGAAAGCGGTGGACCCTCTCCCGGCTGCGCCGCCAAGCCCACCGGCTGCGCCGACCTCGAAGCCAGCTTCAGTCAAAGCCAAAAAGCCAAAACGAAACGGGCGCCCCCTCAGTAAGATGGAGGCGGAAACCGGCCTGATCTACGAGACAGACCGGACGAGTCCCGCCTCGAAATCATCGCCGCAGCACGCAGATCACGATGCGTCGGGATCAGCGCGTTCTGTCTGCGTGCCCAACTCATCGTGATC
>JBCBGJ010000139.1:0-6504 GCA_038526925.1 Pseudomonadota bacterium | reverse complement strand
TGGATCGCCGACTTTAATTGTCGATCTGTACAATAAGTCTTGTCACGTTGCGTTTGGCGCGACAAGCGGGCGGGTGTGGGTGTCAATCCAAACGACCCAGCGGCGGTGGCGGCCTTCGCACAAGCGAACCCGGCAACATTCGCAGCTTTCCAAGCAGCGGCTCAAGATCCAACGCAGAACACATTATTGGGTCTGACGGCACTGCAATTCTTGCCACCGTTCTTGGACTTCCCGAACTCTGTTGAAGATGGATCATCGTCTGACAATGCAACAACGCATACGCTGCGCGTTGCTTATGATCTGACGGATACGATCAATGTCTACGGCTCATGGGCGACCGGCTTTAAGGCCACGTCTTGGAACCTCTCGCGGGACTCACGTCCATTCGCATCGGACTTTATAGCGGGATCTCCGGTAACGAGCCCACCTTCATCTCCGATCCGTGATGCTGGTCTTGCGGTCAATAACCTGACCTCAGGTACTCGATTTGCGGGGCCCGAAGACTCCGAAGTCTTCGAACTTGGTGTCAAAGGTGCGTTCTCGAATTTTGCCTTCAACCTCGCGATTTTCGACCAAACGATTGAAGGGTTCCAGTCAAACGCCTTCACCGGAACGGGCTTTGCGCTGACCAATGCGGGTGAGCAGTCAACCAAGGGTGCCGAGCTAGACTTCACTTGGAGCCCGACGGAGGCGTTAACGCTCAATTTTGCAGGTACGTTCCTCGACCCTGTCTATGACAGCTTCGTGGGTTCCGCCTCTGGGGATCTAAGCGGCCAAACGCCATCTGGTATTCCAGATGTCGCCACAAGCATGGGCTTCAACTATGATTTCGCGCTTGGGAATTGGGATAGCTATGTGCGGGCTGACTGGCAGTACTCAGCCGATACGCGCTTCTTTGACGATCCAGGCAACGAAGCTCTGATTGATTCTGTCGGGTATTCTCGTGAGGTCAATGAAATCAATGCGTCAGCCGGGTTCGAGAGTGAAAACGGACTTAGCGTAGCACTCTGGGCGCGTAACCTTCTTGACGATCAGCGGATTACCACCGCCTTCCCGTCGGTTGCTCAGGCCGGATCGATCTCTGGTTATCCGAGCCAGCCACGCACTTATGGTGTGACTTTGCGCAAGCGCTTCTAAAGAAAGCGCTTGTTGCAAAACGCGCGAGACTTTCTCGCGTCTCCTTCAACTCGCCGGTGTTGTCATGCAGCGTCAACACCGGCGTTTTTTATGGATATATGTCTTAAGACGGATCAAGTTAGACGGTTTGAATCTCTGCCTGAGCGGCCATCAGGCCCACTGAAACAAGATGCAGCAAAATTCAAATTTCATCACGCCACTGACGAAAGAGTTGTGTGATGTGTAAAAAATATGACATGAATATGAACAGTCGTACATGAAGTGGTGGGAACATTGCGTGTCGCGGCTGTTGGAGACGAGGGCTGGAGATGAGAGTGAGAACTCCGAACGCAAACACGGTAGAGTTCAATTGCGGCGGCTTTGATACTCTAAGTGAGGCTTTGGATTATGCCGCAACTGGCATAACCGGCCTCAATTTCTATTCTGTTCGCGGGGAGCTGGAATACGCGCTTACGTACACTGAGCTGCGTGAACGTGCGATCGATACCGCAGCCAGACTAACCACCGAAACAGAATCCGGGGAACTGGTCGGTCTCATCGCAGAGACAAGCCCTGAGTTCGCGGTCATGTTCTTTGCATGTCAGTATGCTGGCGTCTTGCCGGTTCCTATTTCCGTGCCGGTCACCCTTGGCAGCAATGAATTCTACAAGGATCAGCTGAAGCGCATTTGCGAAACGGCGGGTTTGCACTGCTTACTCGCGCCGTCTTCAATCCTAGGGCTCGCGCAAGAAGCGTTGACGCATACCAATATCCAAGTTGGCAATCTCGATGGATCTGATCTACCGACCTCTGGTTCAGGTCTTCGCCCATTCGGCGCTGATGACATGTGCTATATTCAGTTTTCTTCCGGCAGTACGAGTTCCCCGAAAGGGATTGTCGGAAGCCAAAAGAGTGTCACGACGAACTGCCGGGCAATCCAGCTTGGCTTGGAAGCAGGGGCCGGCGACCGAATTTCATCTTGGCTGCCGCTCTACCATGACATGGGGCTTATCGGTCAGTTCCTTGCGCCTATGATGGCGCAGCTATCAGTCGACTATATCGACTCCCATTCATTTGCCCGTCGACCATCGACTTGGTTGAAGCTGATCAGCGAAAACAAAGCGACGCACTCCTATAGCCCAAGTTTCGGCTATGAAATTAGCGCGAAGCGTTGGCGGGGTGGAGAACTTGATCTTTCCAGCTGGCGAGTTGCTGGAATTGGCGGCGATATGGTCCGCGAAGAAGCGCTCAGAATGTTCGCGGACGTGTTCGCAGAGCACGGATTTTGTGAGACCGCATTCGTTCCAAGTTATGGTCTTGCCGAAGCCACTGTGGCCGTCTCTTTCAGTCCGCTCCACACAGGCCTCCAAGTCGATGTCATCAACTCAGACGTCATGAGATCCAAGCAGCGTGCCGTTCGTGCTGGCAAGGAAACTGAAGAGCGCAATCGGCGCGCGTTGATCGCATGTGGTCAGGCCATTCCAGGCCACGAAATGAAAATATGCGATGATGATGGCGCGGAAGTCGCAGATCGCGTCGTCGGCCGGATCATGTTCCGAGGGGACAGCGTTTCCCCAGGGATTTTAGATCGCGAAGACGGCATCCTGTCCTTAACCGATGAAGACGGGTGGCTGGATACAGGCGATCTTGGCTATTGGTTAAATGGTCAGCTGGTGATTACAGGGCGCCACAAGGATCTCATATTGTGGAATGGCCGCAATATTTGGCCGCAAGATATTGAATGGAGCGCCGAAAAAGCGGGCGGCCGTCATATTCCAAAGTCTGCGGCGTTCAAACTGTCTGACGATGACGGCAACGGTCACATCTATTTGCTCGCAGAGTGCAAGGCACGCGAACCAGAACAACGCGAAGCGCTTTTGTCTGAGGTCTCTGCAAATGTGCGCCAAACCGTCGGTGCGCCAATTGAGGTAATTCTGGTCCCAACCAAGAGTTTGATTATGACATCGTCAGGAAAACTGAGCCGTATGCGGACGCGGCAGAAGTTCATTTCGGGCGCGTTTGAGTTGGAGTCGGCAGTTCCTGCTTTCGCGGAATGACAACGCCCGTAACCGGGACAGATCAGAACGTGATCGCTGTGACTGGCGCTACAGGGTTCATCGGAACTCACTTACTTTCACGTTTGGATGCAGACGGCTTTCGTTCGCGTGCTCTCATTCGACGCAAAAGAAACCGGGTCGTTGAGGTTCCAGCGTCGACAGAAATCGTTCCCGGTTCCCTTGGCGATAAGCAAGCTCTCACAAAACTTCTCCAGGGGGCTCACACTTGCATCCATCTCGCTGGCGCGACAACATCGATCAACGCCAGTGGGTTTCACTCTGCAAATGTCATTGGCACCTATAGTTTAGCCGCCTGTGCAGCCACTGCAGGCGTGAAGCACTTTATCTGCGTATCTTCACAAGCTGCGCGATCTCCTTGGATCTCTAACTATGCCGCGTCAAAAGCGCTGAGCGAAGCATCGCTAGAGGCGTTCAAGCAAGACCTGCGCGTGTCGATTATTCGTCCGCCTGCTGTAATCGGATCTGGGGATCCGATGTTAAAGCCAATGCTCGACCTAATACGCTCTGGCTGGTTGCCGGCTCCCGCAGAACCTCAGAGAGGTGCGCGCGCCTTCGCAGTGATTTCTGTGCAAGACTTAGTTTCGCAAATCATGACCTCGATAGAGCGTCCGATGGAGGCTTCTCACGAATTCATCGCGCCTTGCTCAGTTGCGTCTACTAACTGGACTGCTGTTGCGAGCGCGACGAGTGAGATTCTCGGCCGCAAGGTGCGCCTTGTCCGAGTTCCGGCGGCTATACTGAAGGGAATCGCGCTTTGCGCAGACGGCGTCGGGCAACTATCGCGGCGGACATTCCCGCTTTCTCTCAGCAAAGTACGGGAAATGTTAGCTGTAGATTGGACCTATGATCATCCAATACGAGATGCCATGAGTCTGAAAGAGGTGTTTGCGGCGTGTCTGGAGGATGATCGATCCTAGGATCTGATCCAAACGGGGTAGAAGATTGACCGATAAGTCTAAGATTTTTGAGACCATCGTTTCGGTGCTCGCGGAATATATCCCAGACGGGACCAAGATCACCAATGACACGCGAATTGTCGCCGATTTGGAGATCGACTCTGTAGATGTTTTCGACCTAATAATGGAGGTCGAAGACGCGTATGATATTAGCATTTCAATGGAATTGATTTCGACTACGCACACTGTGGGCGAACTCGTAGATGTAGTGGATGGTTTGACCCGTGCTGACTAAAACCAAACAGAACAAGCAATTATTCGATAAGTTTGCGGCGATTACCGAGCGTCATGAAATGGCGAAGCTCCTCGGTCAAAGCCCGATTGGAGTTCCTTTCGACGAAATCCTATCTCCTACGAGAGCGATCTGTGGTGGCCGCGAGATCATATTGGTTGGGACGAATAATTACCTTGGACTGACCTTTAACGAGAATGTTCGTGGGTCGATGATCAAGTCGATCGAAACGCTTGGATCTGGCACAACTGGTAGCCGACAGGCGAATGGGACCTACAGCGCCCATGCGGAATTGGAACGAGAGCTGTGTGCCTTCTTCGAAATGGAAAGTACGATCGTTTTCACGACCGGCTATCAAACCAATTTGGGCGCCATCAGCGCTTTGGCGAGCGGTGAAGACCATATCCTCATTGATGCCGACAGCCATGCCTGTATTTATGATGCATGCCGGCTGACAGATGCTGCGACCCATCGCTTCCGTCACAACGATCCAGAGAACTTAGAAAAGCGATTGAAGCGTCTGCCAGAGACAGGCGGGCGTTTAGTCGTCGTCGAGGGTATGTATTCAATGTTCGGCGATGTGGCTCCGCTTGCCGAAATGGTCGAAGTAGCACACGCCAACAACGCGATGATCTTCGTAGATGAAGCGCACTCCGTTGGGTGCTTCGGAGACAATGGTCGCGGTATCGCCGAAGCGCAAGGCGTACTCCACGATGTCGACTTCATCTCGGGCACATTCTCAAAGAGCCTCGCATCGATTGGCGGATTTTGTGTTTCCAAACATGCAGAGTTCGAGAGCGTTCGACTGGCAAGTCGTGCGTATATGTTCACCGCCTCTGGTGCGCCGGCAAATGTCGCCGCAGCCCGCGCCGCTTTGGAGGAGTTGAAAGCTGCGCCTGAGCTGCGTGGTTCTTTGTGGAAAATGTCAAACCGATTGCATGATGGGTTGAGCCAGATGGGATATGACCTCTGTGCGCCTGCATCGCCCGTTATCGCAGTTCGACGCCCTGACGAAGCAATCGCCGTGGCCGAATGGAACCGGCTCTTTGAACAAGGCGTTTACGTGAATCTCGCCGTTCCTCCTGCCACGCCAAGCGGGACGAGCCTGCTTCGCTTGAGTGTAAGCGCGGCCCACACCGAAGAAGAGATTGATCAAGTCTTGAAGGCGTTCTCTACTCTCAAATAAGCTATCGGAACGCACCTTTGCGAAACAAACGCCAAGCGAGAAGCGGCGCGTGCAGCAATGGGTATTTCCGAGCGTGATCACTGACCTCGATCTCCGCGCCGCTATGCGATTTGATTTTCTCCAAAACGTAATCGAGGCCTGCATCGAAAGTGAAAAAGGCCTTCAGGACGCGAAAGGCGCCCATGGGCTTACCTATGATACGCCTTAAAAACCAGCGGATACGACAAAGAGTGCGTCGAAACGGGCCTACATCGGGAAGTAGGAGAGAATTGTTAGAATTCGTACCAGGGTACATGGCCGCCGTGAGCCGGGCGTATCGATCAGCGTGCTTGGCGACGATTTGCTTCGAGCGTCCCGATGCGTCCTCAGGACGAAGCTCTGTTTTGTAGCTCTCCATGAGGCCGCGCTCCCAGATCGCGGTTTTCGGCATTTCGCCGCTCAGCAAAGGTGCAGTCTCATTTAGAAAATGCCTACTCGCCATTGCCAACGTCTCGAGTAAGTCCTCCCGGAGCCTCGGGTCATCGCAAATGAGAATAGTCGGCTGTGCAAAACGTGCCCAAAGCATGGACTCAAAAGCGCCGCCGCGCGAACGCCGACGAAATGCCGATAAGCTGACAATTGAATACTTGCTTCGCAGTCGCTCGCCGTCCGGTCCGTCGGCTTCACAATAGTGGACACTCGGAGGCGCTAAAAAAGAGCCAAGCTGCTTCATGCCAAACCCATGAACGTCGCGATAGGAATCAACCAAAACGTAGAAGTCCAGCATCTTCCCGGAGGCTTCGCCCGCGCGAAGACTTGAGCCATAAAACAAAAGGGCTTTCTCCGCGCCTCCATGCTTGCGCCGAATCTCTGCGACCAATGCCTCTGCACGGTCGCCGATCGGGCGCTGCTCACTCTCGATAATTGCCCGCACGTCCGCGATTTGTGTCTGCGCGC
>JBCBGJ010000138.1:0-6546 GCA_038526925.1 Pseudomonadota bacterium | reverse complement strand
CGAGACACGCTATCGACGGACGGCTCGACCGTGATTTGCTTGCACGGTTTAACTCGAAACTTACGTGATTTTGAAGATGTGGCGCCGCGCATTGCGGCTCTGGGGTTTCGCGTCATCGTGCCATCTCAGCGCGGACGCGGCGGCTCTGACTACGATCCCAACCCCGACAATTATCATCCCGGTCAATATGCCGAAGATATGATCGGGTTGCTGGACAGCCTGAAAATCAAAAAGGCCTTCTTTGTCGGTAGCTCCATGGGGGGCATCATGACGATGCTCATCTCTCAAACGCACCCTGATTTAGTCATTGGCGCCGTTTTAAATGATATCGGGATCGCTTTAGACCCCGTCGGTGTTGACAGAATTATGGGCTATGTTGGCGCGGCGAAGTCTTTTGTTGCTTGGCAAGAGGCGGCGCGGGCCTGTCAGGCCACGAATGGTCATGCATTTCCTCTGGAAACGAGCTCTCAATACTGGGAACGGTTCGCTCGCCGAGTGTGTGTCGAGCGCGAGGGCGGCGCGATCGAATTTGACTATGACTTGAATATTGCTCTTCCCGCGCAAAATGCCCATGCAGTCGTGCCCGACTTTACCGATGCCTTTAAATGCCTAGCGCAGAAACCTGTTTTGCTGGTGCGTGGAGAAACCAGCGATCTTCTTGCGCGAGAGACGGTGAAAGCAATGGCGGCGATCCACCCAAGACTTGCAGTGTTCGAAGTCGCAAATATTGGGCACGTTCCGTTTCTCTCAGAACCTGAAGCGTGGCGAACGCTCGCCAGTTTCCTGACTCGCGTATTTTCCAAGGAGCGCTCCAATGCAAAACTTTGAGTTTCGAACCGCGGCTAATATACAAATCCAGACAGGCGGCAGCACTAAGCTCGCAGGCTTTTTGCCAGACATTGCGGTGGGGTTGAAACGAGTCTTCTTTTTGACCGACCAGGTGCTTCTTGATCTGGGCGTTGTTGATGGTGCTTTGGCATCTCTCAGCGAGGCAGATTACGCGGTTCACACGTGCGCAGATGTTGTTCCAGACCCGCCAGAAGAAATGGTACTATTGGTTGCGGATCAAGCGCAGGCCTTTGGCGCCGACATTGTCATTGGCATGGGCGGTGGCTCAACCATGGATACGGCCAAAATCGTTGCGGCCTTGCTAGGCAGCGATCAATCGCTGGATCAGATGTATGGGGTCAATCAGGTCACCGGAGGCCGCAAACCCTTGGTTTTGATTCCGACCACCGCCGGCACTGGGTCTGAGGTGACGCCCGTCTCGATTGTTACGGTTGGGCAAACCAGAAAGATGGGCATCAGCACGCCAATTTTCTATCCCGATTTGGCTTTGTTGGATGCCCAGCTGACCGTTGGATTGCCAACACGGGTTACGGCGGCGACAGGCATTGATGCCATGGTTCACGCCATTGAAGCGTTTACCTCCCGGTTGAAGAAGAACCCACTCTCCGATGCGGTTGCTGAGCTAGCGCTCAAAAAACTGCACGCAAGCATCTTGAGGGCATGCGCCGATGGCGACGACATCGAAGCGCGCGAGGATATGCTTATTGGCGCCATGCTTGGCGGACAAGCGTTCGCTAATGCACCCGTTGCAGCGGTACATGCGCTTGCGTATCCGCTGGGCGCCAAGTTTCACGTCGCCCATGGCCTCTCGAATTCACTGGTTTTGCCGTCTGTGTTGAAGTTCAATGCGTCCGCAGCGGAGGAGTCTTATGCGCATTTGGCCGGGTTGATTGGGCTTGCGCCTTCGAGCACCGCTCTGATTGATGAAATGCAACGGATCGCCGAGGCGACTGGAATCGAAACGCGCTTATCGCAAGTAGGCGTTACCGAAGATGACCTCCCTGAACTCGCCAGAGAAGCCATCGAAATTGAGCGCCTTTTGACCAACAACCCGCGTGAAGTCTCCTATGAGAATGCGCTTGATTGCTATCAAGATGCGCTTTGACCCTATCTAAAACCTGAGAACGAGAGCCAACGCCATGACGGTTTTGAACATAAATGAAACACGTGCCTACATCGATGGGATCTGGATAGGTGCCCACAACGGGGAAACGTTCTCGGTCTATAATCCTGCGAATGGGGAAACGATCGAATCTGTCGCCGATTGCGGAGAGGTTGATGTACGCAAAGCGACTGAAGCTGCATCGCGTGCATTCAAATCCTGGTCACGTAAGCCAGCCAAAGAACGTGCTGCGTATCTTCATAAGGCCGCCGAAAGCATGCAGCGCGCCGAAGAGGATTTGGCAAAAATACTCGTGGAAGAGTGCGGTAAGCCCATGCGAGAAGCGATTGGCGAGATCCGTTACGGCGCATCTTACTTTCAGTGGTTTGCCGAGGAGGCTGTGCGTGCTTATGGCGAGGTCATACCGTCTAACTCACCGGCCAATCGGTTTATCGCGACGAAACATCCGATTGGTGTTTGCGCCCTCATTACGCCTTGGAATTTTCCGAACGCGATGCTCGCGCGCAAAGCTGCTGCGGCGCTCGCCGCAGGTTGTACGATTGTTGCAAAGCCGGCAGAGGACACACCGCTTTCAGCATTAGCTCTCGGCAAGATTCTCGAGCATGTTGGCCTTCCGCGCGGCGTATTCAACCTTATCCCATCGAGCCGGCGCGAAGAAATGGGGGCGTGGATTACGCAGGACCCGCATATCGCTAAAATCAGTTTTACAGGCTCGACGCCAGTAGGCCGGAAACTGTTTGAATTGTCCGCGCCGACGTTGAAGAAACTCTCACTCGAACTCGGCGGCAATGCTCCATTTATCATTTTCGACGATGCTGACTTGGACGCTGCGATTGATGGCGTCATGGCATCGAAGTTCCGCAATGCGGGGCAAACTTGTATTTGTACAAACCGCGTCTTCGTACACGCCTCGATCGAAGAGACCTTCGCTAATATGCTCACCGAAAGGGTCGCCCAGCTACAGGTTGGCAGCGGAGCAGATCCAAACACGGATATCGGCCCATTGATCAATCAACGCGCAGCAGAAAAAGTGTCTTCATTGGTGACGTCTGCCCGCTCGGAAGGGGCCGATCTGCTGATTGGCGGGGCTCGTGCAACTCAAGGAGAATTATTCTTTGAACCGACAGTCATTCGAAGCGTAACAAATGAAATGAAGATCGCTCGAGAAGAGATCTTCGGCCCAGTAGTCACGCTCATATCATTCGAGACTGACGATGACGTTATCGAGATGGCAAACAGCACCGAGTTCGGCTTAGCTGCGTACATGTACTCAGATAGCGTAAAACGGGCTTGGCGAGTGAGCGAAGAGTTGGACTATGGCATGATCGGTATAAATGAGAGCGCAATCTCCAACGCACAGATTCCATTCGGCGGTATCAAACAATCCGGACAGGGGCGCGAGGGCTCTAAACACGGATTGGATGATTATATGGAAATCAAATTCCGTTTGTTTGGCAGTATCAGCTAGCTACGTGTGGCAGTACCTCGCTTACGGTATTGATTCTTGTCTTTGTCCCGGGTGCTCGAAAGAGGGTGCTATCAGTCTAACGCGAAAACGACTCCAGCAGCGCTTGAGGTAGGGGTATCATCCAGCAATAAAACTCTGCCATGGTCGCTGATGCTTTAAGGGCCACAAAAAATCCGCTCATCGAGTGAACCTTTTGGCGAAGCGTGCGTAATCCCCTTTAAGCAAAGAATAAAAGGCGATGGCGATGACCGGACGGGCGACACCAAATACTGAGCAGGACGATCTCGCCGTTCTACTCCAGCGCGTCGCAGAGAAAGACAAGTCGGCGTTCCGTGATCTGTACGGTGCGACGTCCAGCCGTTTAATGGCTTTATTGATGAAACAGTTGGGCAGCGAGCAAGAGGCGTCTGATGCGTTGCAACTCGTCTATATGGCGCTGTGGAAGCGTGCGAACCGATACAATCCGGACAAAGGCAAAGCGATGACCTGGATGATTGTGGTGGCACGAAACACGGCGATTGATGTCATGCGTCGACGGCGCTTCAATTTGGTCTCAGACGATGCTGTCCAAGAGATGGAGGATGGTGCTCCATCAATGCTCGAACGCGAAATGTTACGCAGCACGAGAGCCGTTTTATCGGAACACTTGGAAACGCTGCCAGAAAAACAGAAAGAAGTTCTACAGCTTCATTACTTTGAGGATCTCACTTTTGATGAAGTGGCGGTGCGCATGAATGCATCCCCCAATACAACTCGATCTTGGGGACGCCGCGGTATGATCAATCTGCGCCAGAAACTAAAGGGCCGAAGTTTGAATGATTTCATATAGTCCGATATCCGTGCAAATTGATTTTCCCAGCGTCGGTCTTTTTCACCCCATGATCCGGGGAAAAACGCTCGCGTTAGAGAGGAATTTGCGCTTAGTAGAGCTCCAACGCTGTGTGGAGCGAGGGATGCCGCGGGGAGTCCAGCCAAGTCGAGATTCCAGCCGCGATCGCCGTCAGTTGGGCGACGCGGACAAAACCGCTGCGCATTCTGCCGCGCTCGAGAGATTGCGGGATACACAAGATCGGTTGGCGTTTGAGGAATTATACGTCTATTTCGCACCGCGATTGATCGTGTTTTTTGAAAGGCGCGGCCTCGAACCACGACGTAGCCAAGAGATCATGCAAGATGTCATGGCAAAGATCTGGGAAAAAGCGCCTTTGTTTGATGCTAGCAAAGCCTCGGCCCCGACTTGGATTTTTACGCTCGCGCGCAACCAACTCATCGATGTCATCCGAAAAGAAAAGCGGTCTGAGATTGACTATACCGATCCAGCGCTCAAGCCGCATGAACCAGCATCACCGGATCAAGCCTTACAGAGCAAAGAGCGCGAACTCGCCTTGCAAAAAGCTATCGCGTCACTCCCTGAGGATCAGGCGGTCGTTTTGACCGGAATCTACATAGACGGCATGAAACAGGCAGCGTTGGCGGATAAGCTTGGTATTCCGCTGAACACGATCAAATCAAGATTGCGCTTGGCGCTGAATAAGATTCGCACCTCTATGGAGGTCGGCCAATGAAGACGTTTGGATTACCAGATCATTTGCTATCGGAGTATACCAGCGGCACCCTCGACGCAGACTTTGAAGTCCTCGTTGCCTCGCACTTAGCGATAAGTACTAAGTCACATGAGAATTTTAGGTTTCACCAAGAAATTGCGGGCGCCCTGTTCGCAGGACTTCCCGCAGGCGCAACACAACCTTCATCGTCTTCGTCTACCCACCTATTCGAAACCTTCTCGAAGGCATTGGTTGAGCTTGAAACGGCTACTCACTCTGTTAATGCAGCCAACGGCCTACCGCAGATTCTGGTCGATTATCTAGAAACGCTCAAGGGCGTAAAATCTCTATCCGAACTCAACTGGATCGCTTGCTATGAAGGAATTGAGCGGGTGGTTTTGACTGAAGGCGCAAATGGGGTTCGCGCGCGAATTTTGAAGTGTCAGCCAGGAGCGATATTCCCGAACCACGGGCATGGTTCAGAAGAAGTATCACTCGTCCTGCAAGGCGCGTACACAGATGCTGGCGCGCATTATGTCCGCGGTGATGTCCAGTGCATCAGCGCTGATGAACAGCACTCACCTGTGATTGACGATAACGAAATCTGCTTTGTTTTGGTTGTCTCCGAACTCCCGGCGATCATACTGGATAAGAGCAAAGTACTTTAGTTTGTTTTCCGACAAAAAATATCTGGCGATGATCGGTTTGATCATCGCCAGACACTTTTTTTAGGTTCACTCCTATTAGGACTGATCAGGCACATCCACAGGATCAGAGTTCGGATCTATCGCAACGATCGTTCCGCTATTGGGATCGACCGGCTCGCCGAAACGATCGATGTCGAACGCTGCCTTGAACCCGCTTCCGAACGCCTCCGTCGGATCTCCACCAACTGGCGGCGGGGGAGGCGGCGGCGGCGGAGGTGGCGGCGGAGGTGGAGGTGGTGGCGGAGAAATCACGGGAGGAACCCCCACGCCGCCGTCCGATGACCCCGAGCAGCCCCCTAGCGCAAGCACAGCAGCACTCGCGAGTAAGATTGCACGGGAGAGATTTGGATCTGATTTTGGCATCGTCTACCGCCTTTTTTAGTTGTTGGGTGAACCAGCAATTGGATCATTCAAATATGGAAACACATCCTTCAGCTCACTCGCGCTGATCGGTGCCCCATCGGTGAACGGAACAGTTCCAACGGCCGCGTCTGACGGGTCGCAAAGACCAAGATTGATCAGATCAGTATCTGTGTCTTCTACAGCGCCATCAACGCCAAGCTCTGCCCCTAGAGGAACTGGATGGCAAAGCGCGCCCATAACCACGCGAAGCGCGATATCGACCGTGTCATCACCTGGACGGCGACCGTTCGGGAAACCAGCGAGGTCTTCAGCGACCACACCAAAAGTGCTTTGTTCATCGCGCGGCGTTGCTGGAACACCCATGTTCAAACGCATCATTTCAGAGGGCACCACATTGGCGGGGCTATTCAGACCCGGGAAGCCTGTTAGAAATGCTGCGACAAGATCTTCACGTGGAAGGTTCGTGGGCGCGAGATCTGCGATATCTGTTCC
>JBCBGJ010000137.1:0-6592 GCA_038526925.1 Pseudomonadota bacterium | reverse complement strand
GGTAAGTACTGTCCAAACGGTAGGCTGCATTGAATCCGTTCACCACTTCCTGCGTGCCCATCGGTCCTCGCACAGGTGTCGGTTCGGTTCTGCTGCCGCCGATCCAGGAAATCGTCAAAAGCTCACCTAACCCGTCGATATGATCCGAATGTAGGTGGGTTAAATAGACGGCCTCCAAGCGCTGCGTAGGAAACCCCATAGCGCCGAGATTTCTTGCGCCGCCAGATCCAACATCGAAAACAAACGGGCGTGTTCCTGCGATGACGCCCAAACACGGTCCGGCGCGCGTTGCATCGGGCATAGGAGAGCCCGTCCCGCACAAATACACATGCAGTCCATCCGGCAACTCAAGGCTTGGATCCACACCAACCCGTTGATCTAGTGCGCGATTAAAAGCAGCGGAAGCGATCTGTGTCTTGAAGAGATTGTAGCCAAGCAGCGCAATCAGCACCAAACCGACTGCCACAAAAAGCAGACGCCTGACCCAAATCACTCTGCAAACTCCTGCTTAAAAAGCTTCATCCATGGCAATTCCCAAGCAAAGCTCGGCATAACACTTTCCAGGTTAAGTTGCCCAGCAAGACCGGCGGCTCGATGAACCGAGAGCTCCTGCCACTCTTTAGAAGTCGACATTCGGAACAGAGCGTTGCGATCCGGGTAAGCAGCGATTGCGACCTCGTCCCACAAATCTTCCACTTGCCCGAGTGAAAGGAACGTCACGTCTGCCATGAACAGGATGCGCCCATCATACTCCCTGATGAGCTGGGCAACTCCCGCCCCATATAACTGATAGGCTTGGCGCCCGGTCAGGTCGGTCTCGCGACCATCGGCATATTCTGCTTTGTCCTTGAACTTGAGCAGATTGACCATGAAGATCGGACCTTCTGGCCCTTTCTCAGCCATTTCTGCCATTCTTTTCGGGTCGGATGAGATGACCTCGTTGACGACTTCCATGTTGGCTCCTCCAGATTTATTTATGTTTCTTGTGTGGCTGTTTTGAGCGCGTCTTCAATGACCCAAAGCCGGTCTTGCCCCCATGCAGCAACGTCGCCGACCCTAAAACTCGGCACGCCCCATATCCCATAACTGAACATTTCTTGCTGATTAGATTCTGCAGCAGCGCGCCAATGGTCCCCACCAATGAGCGGCTTCATCTCGCTCCAGGACAAACCCGATCGTTCGGTGATTTTTTGTAAGTCGCGATCGGTTCGGGCATTCAAACCCTCAGACCAGACGCCGGATAGGAATGACTGCGCAAACTCAAACCCTCGACCAAGTTCGATCGCTTTATGGAGGATCGCATAGCCTCGCTCGACCGGCTCTCCGACGGGGTCAAATAGATTTCCAAACGGGATGTTCTGGCGCTCCGCTTCGCGCACGGTATCGCTCATGATGTAAAACCCTTTCATGCGCGGGACTTGCATACCGCGCATGACCATAGGCAGCACAAACCGAAGCTTAAGATCGGCATTATAGGCGTCAGCAAGCGCTTTGGTTCGATCCGCCACGATCCCTGTGTAAGGGCTACGAAACGATAAATACCAGTGCAACTCAGGGCGGTCGTTTTCGGAAGAGTTTGCGGCTGCAGACGGGACCCGAGGGGGGGCAAAAATGAGAGGCAAATCGGGAGCCTTACCCGCCCCTAACGTCCTCAAGCGCTGTTCAAGAAAATGCAACCTGTCGACACCCCAATACCACTCTCCAGCGTAATAGAGCGTTCCTCCCAGATAGTGACCTAAGGTTTCTCGGCGCTTTGCGGACGTCTCTAAAACGGATTGCACATAGCTATCCGAGTTTGTCGGCGTAGCGAGACTTCCATCACTCCACAGCCGTCGTCCAATCCCATACGCTTCGCTTACGAAAGTATTCGATTGCAAGGTGTCCAAGAATTCCGAATTGGCCGCGTGCTGTGCAGATACTCCGGGTTGTGTGCCAGGATCTTTGTAATCAAGCCCTGCTCGGCTCGCGAGGCGTTTCGCATCTCGCCGAGAATTTAATTGTAAGCGATCTCGATCGGGCGCCGCCCAGTCCGGTGGAGGAGACACGAGATGAACGTCTAGCTCGACATCATATCGCTCCATAAAGATGGGCAACACTTGCGCAACAAGGTGCGAGTACGGATCGCCTGTTTCGTGGAAATATTCGACGCGATGCGGGCTGCCGTCGCGAACCCGGCGGCGTTCAGCCTTTCTGCGCCGCGCGTTCCTGCGTTCGATACCAAATAGGTGTCGTACGACCCTATTCTGGATATTGTCTTTCAAACCCATCTCGAACCATCCCAGCTTAAGCCAGCGCACCATTCTTCACCACTGTAATGGCATTTTAAGTGCCATTACAATAGAAACATCGTCGACTTCAAACAAATGAGGGAGAAACCTGCCGCGACTTCGGCAACGCCTCGACTAGGTCGAACACGCCCCTTCCATTTCAGCAATCCACTCCCTGAGAAGCTGTGCGCCTTCGCGATGCTGCAACGCACGCCCAAGCTCAGGCATCATCGCGCCGGGATTCGTCGTTTCTACGCGGTGCAGCAGAATTGAAGCATCAGGATCGCCAGGAACGATGCTGAACGCGCGCCCCCCTGTACCGGCGCCGGCAGCAATCGGAAGCTTACAAACACCAAGTTCCGGACCTGACATCGCCTCCATGCTTAAATCGAGACCAGATGTGTCGGCCGGGCCGACTGGGTTATGACAATGGGAGCAATTTATATCCAAATAAGATCGCGCACGCGCGCTCAGTGAGCGCTTTTCATCCGTCCAGTCGACATTCGCTTTCATTGATGCCGTCTCGCCGACATCCCGCAAGTCTCCCACCAACTCTAAGTATTCAAGCTGGTTGTGATCATCCCCATCATGACGATAAGTTTTATTCATGTGACGTGGCCGAACGCCAAGCGGAACGATTTCTCGTGTTGTATTGTTTGGGGCGTGGCACCCTGCGCACTGATTGATGTCAGGGACGATGTACGTGAAGTCTTCTTCTTCGGTCTCGCTAACGACGAGTGAGAGTCGCCGGGCATCGCCAATTTTCGTCAACTGAGCATCGGATTGCGCCTCGTTCCAAACATAAGAGACGGCTTCCCACCCCGCGAGGCGTCTCACCAAGAGCCGCGTTTCCATAAGGCGCACGCTGTCTAAATCTTCTAGGACCGAATTTGTTTCGCCCAATATGTCTGTGACTTTCAAAACGTCCTGCACACCCTCACCGCGCGGGTAGTAAAAGGTCTTACTGATTACAGTCCCGACCGGAAAATCTGGATAGTCACCAGACCGGAACGCTGCCGAACCTGCCTCTTCCGGCACCCAAATCGTTCTCAGTTTTAAAGCATAATCAGTAAACAATGCTGAATTGAGATCATAAGGCACCACGCCATCAGCAAGTTCCAAGGCTCCACTTGAAACATCCAATAAGCCCCACGCACTCAGTTGTGCAGGGTTGTCTTCCGCAAAGAAGCGCGGCGACTCAATGCGCCCATCCGTCCCCCTCGAACATGCCGAAGTGAAAAGAGCCGCCACAAACAGGGCTAATCCAAAGAACACTAATCGCATGGCGGTCCCAACCAAATGGCTCAGGCCTAGGATCGACCAAGATCGACCGCCGAGAGCTTTTCGAGCGAGCACTCAAACGGTGTCATATCTGTAGAAGGTTGCATAAACCCGCTGGGGCCGTTCGCGTTCAGGACGCCAATATCCCCATTATCGATACAGATTTTCAAAGCGTCCGGCATCTCGCCGTCGACCAGTTTAGCTTCGTCATAGTAGCCATCCCAAATGACATCTGGGAGCCGACCCTCGTCGCCAAACAGAAGCTGCAATGCCATTTTTAGTTCTGGCGTGTCTGGGGCATCGCCGCCCCCAGTGAACGTATTACCATAGATGAATATCCCCTCTGGATAGGGATCGAAAGAGGCGCTCGCCTGCTCCTCGGAATAGCCTGTTGTATGCAAGCTCGAAACGATGATGTTTCCAGTCTGATTGTCCGAGATTTCATTGTCGAAAATCTCGACCAAATCATTTGAATTCACGATGATTCCGGTTCCAGCCGGCACGCTCGCAACGGGCGTTCCTGGATGTCCGAAATTGCCGGTATTATTGGCGAAGACGCGATTGTTGAACACGCGCGTCGCTTTTCCCTCTTGCTGAAGTTGCGGCATGTTGAAGACGAGAATTCCGCCGGTATTGTTGGTTGCGATATTCTCATAGACGTCTGCATTGACCGTATTTTCAATCTCGATCCCAGCCACATTGTACTCGGCGCGATTACGACGAACGATGACGTCCTTTGACTGCCCGACATATAGACCCGCATCCGATGCCCCAATCGTCACGGTATCTTCGATAAGAACGTTGGTCGTCTGCACCGGATAGATGCCTTAGGCTCCGTTTTCTGTTTTGGGACCGCCGGTCCATTCGGCGCGAACTCGGCGGATAGTGATGTTTTCACCTTCATTGATTTTCAAACCATCGCCTTTAGCGTCGACGATTGCGAGATCTTCAATCGTAAAATCGCTCGCAGTGACGAGTAGACCTTCCGCACCGGCGATTTGGTCTGCAAAGTTCAGAACCGTTTTATCCATCCCTTGCCCGCGAATTGTAACGCCATCCACCGTGAGGCTTAAGCCGCGCGAGAAGTTTAGCGTTCCTTCCGGAATTTCGATGACATCACCCGGCTTTGCATCAATGAGCTGCTCCATGAGCCGGTCTTCCCCGCTCACAGCCACTTCGCTTTCAACTGTTTCAGATACAGGCTGCCCGCATGCGGACAAAAAAATACAGGTCGTGGCCAAAATCGCCGCTCTAAACGTCATGAAAGTCCTCCCAAACTTTTCAATTTTGAATCTCGTATCACGTCACCGCGAAAATCAAAAATGATCATAAGTTTGAATTATTCCCATAGGGTCGGTGACATGGGTCACGGCGCCAAAACGAGTTTTGAGCGAGGATGTGCCGGTCACACTGGAGAATGATTTCGTCTTTTGGACGCCTTAATTCGACCGTGTGGACGTGGACAAATAATCACTCGCTTAATCTCGAAAGGAACTGAATATGCAATTGGATGTCGCTTCACTCGAAAAGCTCATGAAAAAAGCCGCTCCACTTTGGCAGGATATGGACAATCCACCCACTGAGAATAATGCGAGGCAATTTAGGCAGTATGCCGCCCTGATTATCCTAAAACAGGTCAAAGAAGCTTTGGAACAACATCAAAACTCAGATGGTTCGACGATTGCGAAGGTCGCGCTCGGC
The DNA here is from genome assembly GCA_038526925.1 of Pseudomonadota bacterium. Classification (GTDB taxonomy): domain Bacteria; phylum Pseudomonadota; class Alphaproteobacteria; order Caulobacterales; family Hyphomonadaceae; genus Henriciella. The sequence goes on along the minus strand of JBCBGJ010000137.1, from coordinate 1,343 downwards.
TTTGAGCTTGAAATTCCGGCGTCTACGACGGCGAGCGCAGAAGGCGCTACAACTGCGGTGACTCTACGCTGCACACGTTGGGGTTGGCCGGGCGGTTTCGATACGACTTGGGACGTATAAGCGCCTAGAACAGGAATGGCGAACGATCAGGACGAACAATTTAGGTCGTTCGCCATTTCCTCGGGGTCCATACCAGCGAGAAACTTCTCCGGCCAAGCTTGAAGGGCCTTTTCCAGGTGTGAGCATGAAAGCTCTGTGTTGTCGCGCTGATTTTCGATCAAGGCGAGAATATACCAATTATAATATTCTCGACTGGTAAGACCTTCGCGATCTGCCAATTCGCGAACCTGGGCGACATGTCTTTCTGCTTGGTTCAGGCGGGCCCCAGTTGCGTCAGGTTCGTCCTCATTCCATGCGACATTGAGATAAGACAGATTAGCATGGACCGCCATCATACGAGCTGGACGCCTGAGCGTTTTTTCTATTTCCAATGCGCGCTCTAAAGTCTTTGCGGAGGCTTCGAATTGGCCGATCCGGTTTTGCATCGTGCTCAGCGTTAAAAGGCTTTCAGAAACCTCATAAAGATATCCCGCGCTGGTTTGCTCTTCGACGAGCGTTTGAGTTTGCCTGATCAAAGGCTCGAACACTGCCGTCGCATCTTGTTCCTCACCGAATGTCCCGGCGCCATACATAAACTGCTCGCGTATCGAAATGTAGCGGGCCATTTGCGCCACATCATCAAAACCTTGTTCGGAAGCTTGCTGCGCCAATTCGGACAATTTTTCGATATCGGCCCGGCCTGTTCTCGCTTCTCGGCTGAAGTCTACCAAGGCTGTTTCGACTCTGAGTCTCTGACGATTTGAGATCTGTGGCCCCTCGAGCGCCTTCTGCAGACTGGACTGGGCTAAGCTTTCAAAATCGCGTTTGCGATAAATTTTCGCCATTTGATAGAGCGCTTCTGCATCAAATGGATCGAGCTTCAAAATCTCAGAGTAAACCTCTTCAGCGACGGTCACATCTCGATTCACAGAGATCGCTGCGATCTGATGCAAGAGGTCCAAGCTCTGCGTGCGGCTCATCGTTTCTTGCTTCGACTCGTACTCTTCGCGAAGGGCTTGAGTAGCGTCGTCAAAATCATCCGTTCGCATCAACGCGGACACCATATCGTCCACGGGCCGGTCCGCCTCTATCAAGGGCGCGAGCGACGCGCGAACCGCTTCGCGATCAATCGGACCAAGGCGTGTCTCCGGGGTAGCAAAGACCTCTTGCATCAGGATAATCGCAATTGCCACCAGGGCCGTCAGCCCGCCCAGAATACTCCACCGCATGCTCGACCAGATATC
>JBCBGJ010000136.1:0-6664 GCA_038526925.1 Pseudomonadota bacterium | reverse complement strand
TGCTTTATCCGCATGGGCCAGAAGGCATTTCGGCGAAGCGCTTGGAAGAAGATGAGGAGATTTGGCTCGACGCGCAGCATGGCGGCTATAAGCGCGAGTTTGGCCTGCTCCACCGGCGTCGTTTGTTCATGTCCGGCGATGGGCGGCGCTTGACGGGCGAAGACTCTTTGGCGCGACCTGTTTCTGCCGGAACGACGGAAGATGACGCGCCGATCGTTTATGCCTTAAGGTTCCATTTGCATCCAACAGTCGAACCAGAAATGACTGGGGACTCAATCCTGTTACAAAGTGAGCATGGTGCAAAATGGCGGTTTAAATCGAGCCACGCAAAGGCCATGCTGGACGAGACCATTTATTTGGGGAGAGGCATCATCGAGCGCAGCAAGCAGATCGTCCTGAGCGGCAAAGCGCTTCCTGACAGCGATGGCTCAACCCCGCCAAACTGTATTCGCTGGGCGTTCTTAAAGGTGGATAACGGATGAAACCCGAGGTCGAAGCACGGCGGGCAATGGCCCTAACGCTCGGCTTCGATGGTTTCGCAGCCTTTATTTCTATGCTTGTGGCCATCCAATATCGTTGGATCACAACGGGCGGCGCGCCGCCAGAAGCTTGGTCGACATCCTTAATTGCGTCCGTTGCATTCGCCCTGGCAGCGGGCGTGGCTTTCTTTGCCCTGCGGGTGCATCGTCAGGTTTGGCGACATTCCGGTTGGCCGGATGCCGCTCGGATCATTCAAGCGGTTTTCCTGACCGCCCTGATTTTCATCCCAATCGTCTTTCTTTGGAACCGTTGGGTCGGCTTTCCCCGGACCAGCTTGCCAATTGCTCTGCTGATATGGGTGACGCTTATTTTCCTTGGACGCATGGCGGCGCTGACACGCTCGACCCGGCGTCCGTTCCAGATCTTTCGCGGCATACGCGCCGATGCACCACCTGCCATTCTCGTCGCAAACGCGACTGAAGCGGCGGATGTTCTGCGCGACTTACAAGCGACCAAAGGCGGCGCGCCGGTCCGGATCCTTGGTTTGATTGAGGCAGATGGCGCAGAGCCAGGTCGCGCGATCCGCGGCGTTCCCGTCTTCGGGGGGCTCAGCGAGCTTGGGAAAATGCTGGATCTGTTGGCGGTTCGGTATGACAGCACGCCATGGGTTGCGGTCGCTGGATCTGTTCGGGCGAGAGAGACCATGAACCAGGTACTTGAGCTCGCCACCCAGCATGGCGCGGAAGTTATGGCGCTGGGCTCCAACCGGGAAGGCCTACATCTACAGCGCGTTCGCCCCGCGGATCTGTTGGCGCGTCCAGTCCGCAAACTGGACATTCAGCCCTTGCGCACGCTTCTCGAAGGCAAGCGCGTGTTTGTGACCGGCGCGGGCGGGACAATTGGATCTCAGCTTGTGCAGCAATGCGCTGCGATGGGCGTGTCTCAGCTCACCCTGTTCGATGCGTCTGAGTTCAACCTCTACGATATCGACCTGACCCTGCGAGAAACGTTTCCAAACTTGGACGTGTTCGCGCAGATCGGAGATGTACGAGACAAGAAGCGTCTTTTGCAGACCGTTAAACAGGCTAAGCCGGATATCATGATCCATGCCGCAGCGCTGAAACATGTGCCCTTGATGGAAATGAATGCCTGCGAGGCGATTCTGACCAATGTCGGCGGCGCCATCAACGCGGTCGATGTCTCGATTGAGTGCGGACTGGACCGGTTTGTCTTCATTTCCACCGACAAAGCGGTCGATCCAGACAATGTCATGGGCGCAACCAAACGTCTCGCAGAGCTCGCCCTCGCCTATCGAGCAAAAGAGACGCAGCTCGCCGTTTCCATGGTTAGGTTTGGCAATGTGCTTGGCTCCTCTGGATCTGTGGTCCCGCTGTTCGAGCGCCAGATCGCCGCCGGCGGCCCTTTAACGCTTACTGATGATCAGGTTTCGCGCTACTTCATGACGGTGGAGGAAGCTGCATCGCTCGTCCTGCAAGGCGTCGCGCACAATGGCAGCCCGGGTGAAGCATCGCTCTACGTGCTTGATATGGGCGACCCGATTCGCATCCGCACACTTGCTGAAGCGATGATCCGCATGAAGGGTATGGTTCCCTATCAAGAGATCAAAATCAAAACGACGGGTCTGCGTCCCGGAGAGAAACTGCACGAAGAGCTGACCTATTCAGATGAGCGGCTCATCGCGACTGGAATTAGCGGCCTCAATAAAGTCACGCCAGAGAGCCGCAAGGTCGAACCCGCCGGGTTCGGCAAAACCATAGACGCTCTCCTGACGGTCGCCGCTGAGCGCCATCAGAAAGATGCCCTTAAGATCCTCGGCTCATTAGTTCCGGCTTATGATCCACCGAATTGCAAGGACTAGGTGAGGCAAGCCCGTTGACGCGCACGGGACTCGTGATAGGCGGGCGAGCGTGATCAGCCCCTAGCCTGAAAGCCGCTCAATGACCCAAGCCACAAAAGTTCGCCGCGCCCTGATTTCCGTTTCAGATAAAGAGGGGTTGGTCGAACGCGCCAAAGCTCTCGCGGGATTTGGCGTTGAGTTGGTGTCGACCGGTGGTACATCGCGCGCGCTGAAAGAGGCTGGTCTTGACGTCAAAGACGTTGCCGACCTCACAGGGTATCCAGAAATGATGGATGGCCGCGTCAAAACCCTCCATCCGGCGGTGCATGGCGGTTTGCTCTATTTGCGCGACAATGAAAGCCACAAAGCCGATGCGGAGCGTCACGGTATTGAGGCAATCGATCTCGTCTACATCAATCTCTATCCCTTCGAAGCGACGGTGGCGTCCGGCGCAGGGTTTGAGGACTGTATCGAAAACATCGACATTGGCGGCCCGGCTATGCTGCGCGCGGCTGCGAAAAATGGCGATTTCGTCTCGGTTTGCACCGATGGCGGAGACCTTGATGCCGTTCTCGCTGAAATGGCGAGCACGGGCGGCCGCGTCAGCCGAGATACCAGCCGCAAACTCGCGGCGAAGACCTATGCGCGGACAGCCGCCTATGATGCAGCCATCTCAGGCTGGTACGCGAAACAGCTTGGCGAGACAGCGCCCGACTGGGTCGGCTTCGGTGGACAGCTTGGCGAAGCCCTGCGTTACGGCGAAAACCCCCACCAGAACGCCGCTTTCTATGTGACAGGCGAAAGCCGTCCAGGTGTCGCCACCGCGCGCCAGCTGCAGGGCAAAGCGCTCTCCTACAATAATATCAACGATACCGACGCGGCTTATGAGCTTATTGGGGAGCTTGGCGATGATGTTCCCGCAGTCGCAATCATCAAGCACGCCAATCCCTGCGGTGTGGCGCTCGGGGATAGCGTGATTGACGCCTATCGCGACGCGCTGGCCTGCGATTCGACCTCTGCCTTTGGTGGGATTGTTGCGCTCAACCGCCCTCTAGATGAAGCAACGGCAAAAGAAATCACCTCAATCTTCACTGAGGTGGTAATTGCACCTGGCGCAGATGAGGCTGCCATTGAAGTCTTTAAGAAGAAGAAAAATCTACGCCTCCTTTTGACCGACGGTCTCCCTGATCCATCCGCACCTGGCACATTCGTCAAAACTGTCGCTGGCGGCTTACTGGTTCAGGACCGCGACTTTGGCCGGATTACGAGAGACGACCTAAAAGTCGTGACGAAGATCGCACCGACAGATGCGCAGTTGGATGATCTCCTGTTTGCCTGGCGGGTCGCGAAACATGTGAAATCAAACACGATCGTTTACGCGAAAGACCGCGCGACGGTCGGCATCGGCGCCGGTCAAATGAGCCGAATTGATTCAGCCCGCATCGCAGCGCGTAAAGCTGAAGATGCTAAAGAGAAGGAAGGGTTTGAGACCCTTCGAACGACTGGGTGCGTGGCGGCTTCGGATGCCTTCTTCCCATTCCCGGACGGGATGCTGGCCGCCGCCGCGGCTGGCGCCAGTGCTATCATTCAGCCGGGTGGATCTATCCGCGACGACGATGTGATCGCCGCGGCTGATGAAGCAGGGCTCGCAATGGTACTCACGGGAATGCGGCACTTCCGGCACTAGCGCCGTCGCCCATTCACCTGTTAGCTAGCTGATATGAGCACGCTTCCACCGCCTTTCGACGAGCATGGCCAACACTGGCTTAAAATTCGGGTCTATTATGAGGACACCGATTTCACCGGCATGGTCTATCACGCGAACTATTTGCGGTTCTTCGAGCGCGGGCGTTCTGATTTTTTGCGAGATGCAGGCGTCAGCCATCAAAACCTACTGGCGCGTGAGACGCCTGCCGCCTTTACGCTTACCAATGTCGAGGTGGACTATAAGCGCGCGGCAAAGGTCGACGACTTACTGACCATTCGCACCCGCAGCCTCGGCGTCAAAGGCGTGCGGATGTATTTTCAGCAAACCTGCCTCCGCGAGAATGAGATCATTGCTGAAGGCCGGATCACAGCCGTGATGATCCACACAGATGGGCGCCCCATGCGGCCCATTCCGGACGTGGTCGAGCAGCTGAAACCATTTGAGTATCAGCCGCCCTCAGACACCTAAAAGCTCAGCGCCTACTGCACGGCGTCCTGCCATTCAGGGTGCTTTTCCAAAGTCGCTTTTGCGAATGGACAAAGCGGGATGATCTTAAAGCCTTCGGCGCGGGCATCATTGACCGCCGCTTCAACCAGCTTCTTCCCAACCCCCATGCCGCGCATCGAATCTGGGACGCCCGTATGGTCGATGATGATCCGCGTCGCACCAGCTCGAGAGTAAGTCATCTCGGCTTCGTCGCCATTAATGATCGTGAGGTAACGTCCGCCCTTAGGGCCATCTTCGCGGGTAATCTTGAACTCAGACATTGCATCTCTCCTCTATGTTTGAAGGAATTAGTGGATGCGATGGCGCACGACCATGGTTACGGATCGGAATTGTCTTATCCAATACACGCATGGCGGTGAGAGAAGCATTAGTTTGGCGGGGTCAAACCCCAGATACGATAGAGAGCCTTAAGCTCTGAAAGCTTGGAACAGATGACTTTCGGGACCTCAATGGGCGCAATCATATGGGCGTATTTCACGCTATTGCGGGGCGTTTTGAAAAGGATCCAGTCGATCATCTCCCACTTCACATACTCGCGGCCGCCTTCTAGCGACCCCGCACGGGCACTTGGATTGCGCAGGGTTCTCTTTAAATATCGTCCGAGCCGCAACCAATGATTGGATGTGATGAGAATGATCCCGGTCGCACGCTCAAAGCGCTTCGGCATAAGGCGAGAATAGTTCCCATCCATAATCCAGTGTTCAGCCTCGATCGCATCATCATGTAATGCCTGAAACTCAGCCTCGGGACGCGCCTGCCAATCCGTGTTTGGCAAATGCTGCAATCGATCGAGATGCACGACCGGAAGATCTAGTTTCGCAGCGATCGCGAGCGCCAATGTCGATTTTCCGGCATTGGACGGCCCGAGCACCATAATCCGCTGTCCAAGGGCTTCCAAAGGTAGCATCGTCATCGCCCTCCTGATCTGACCAAACGCGCGGTCCTATGCGGCGTCCGCCTGATCGTCAAATCCCGAGATGCCTACAAACAAATAAAAGCCCTCCGGTTCCACTTAGTCAAAGCCCATGCTTAGATGATCTAGGGAGGATGAGCGGATGCAGATCGAATACCTAGAAATCGTAACCCCCGAGGTCGAGGCGACGTGTAAGATCCTCGCTCAGCACCACGGTGCGGTGTTCAGCGAACCCGTGCCGGAGCTCGGGAACGCCCGTATAGCGGACCATGCATGCGGTGGCCGCATAAGCGTTCGCGCCCCAATGGCTGAGCACGAAACATCGACGGTACGCCCTTACATGCTGGTCGATGATATTGAAGCCGCCATTGCAAGTGCTCAGGCCGAAGGTGCTGAATTTGCCATGCTCGCAACAGCAGTTCCCGGGCAAGGGACATTCGCAATTTACATGCTCGGCGGCATCCAGCACGGCCTCTGGCAACGCTAGACCAGCTTCAGCCTAGATTGACCCAGCTGAAAACGGTAAAGCGGCGCGATGAGACTACCGCCGCGTCCTGATCTAAGTTGGAAAGAAGATGGTACGCCTGTCGATGAGCGCGTGGGCGATGTCTATTACTCGGTCGAAGACGGCCTCGCAGAGAGCCGCGCTGTGTTTTTGGCGGGATGCGGTCTGCCTGAGGCATGGCAATACAGGTCCCAGTTCACGATCGCTGAACTTGGCTTCGGGACGGGACTGAATTTCCTCGCCGCATGGCAAATGTGGCGAGAGACGAAACCTCAAGACGGCTGGTTGAACTTTGTCAGCTTTGAAGGCTTCCTGCTCGACGCAGAAGATGTCGCGCGGGCGCTCAAACCCTGGCCTGAACTCGCTGATCTGGCGGCTAAGCTTTCTGCGAAATGGCCGCCGCGCGCCAAAGGGGTTCGTCGCATTACCTGGCCAGAGGAGCGGCTGAGTCTAACCCTCCATATTGGCCTGATCGAAGACACCCTGCCCCAGGCGCAGTTTCACGCAGATGCGTGGTTTTTAGACGGATTTAGCCCGGCCAAGAATGCGACCATGTGGGGGAATGATTTATGGCCGCTGATGGCGGAGCGGTCGGCGCCCGGGGCCCGCGCCGCAACCTTCACGGTCGCTGGCGCAGTCCGCAGAGGTCTGAACGAGGCCGGGTTCAGGCCAGAGAAGAAGCCCGGTCATGGG
>JBCBGJ010000135.1:0-6667 GCA_038526925.1 Pseudomonadota bacterium | reverse complement strand
GGAACGCATATCGAAGACGCCGCTGAGCGTATGGCGTATGTCTATGATCAGACGAGCCGCTCTAAAGAAATGACGAGCGCACTCGGCGCCCGGCAAATGACCGAGGCCAGTAAGGTCTCGCCTGCGCTATTCATGGCGCTGGGGGCTCAACTTTATTCACGGCTTGGCGTGGCGAACTTCATGGTGCGTCCAGTGATCAATACAGTTGTGACCAATGTTCCTGGCCCGCCAGTACCGATCTATTCGGCTGGCGCGAAGCTGGTCAGCATGCAGGGTCTTCTCTGCTTGCTCGACGGCATGGCGCTTGGTCATGTGGTGCAAAGCTATGTGAATGAGGCGACCATCACGTTCACAGCTGACCGAGACGCGGTTCCAGATCCAGAATTCTACAGCCAGTGTCTGCAGGAGAGTTTTGAGGAGATGGCTGCAGCCGCAGGATTGGATCTCAATCCAAAACCGGCAAAGCCAGCACCTAAAAAAGCAGCGGCAGCGTCTAAGTCTCGGGCGACCGCAAAGCGGAAGCCTCGCAGCTCTACGGCAAAGAAAACAGCGTCCTCAAAGGCCAAAGCCAAGGCGAGCTGACGGAATTAGGCATCAATTTCTAGCCTTGCCACCTATATCGTTACAGAGCATGGTTGTGAAAACAGCCGTGCAAACACGGTAGACGGGAGGTAATTATGGTTGCAGCGACGATGGCGAAACCGCCACATCCGTTTTGGACTCTGACCGAAGGTCGCGCTATTTTTGAGTTTGGCGCGTTTGGGTTGTTCCGTAAGCAAATGAAGAACTTGCCGAAAGGCGATGGTCACCCCGTGCTGGTTTTGCCCGGCTTTATGGCCAGCGACCGTTCGACCAGACCAATGCGGAAGTTATTCGATGATCTCGGCTATAAGTCCTATGGCTGGGGCCTGGGTCGCAACGTGAAGTTCAACGAAAAGCGCGAGCATGAAATGTCCGAGCTGGTTGAGCGCATTTACGAAGAGAATGGCCGCACCTTGTCTATCGTAGGCTGGAGCCTCGGCGGCGTGTTCGCGCGAGAGCTCGCAAAGATGCATCCAGATATTGTTCGAACCGTTATCTCTCTCGGGAGCCCGATCAGCAATAATCGTCGCCACTCAGCGCCAAGCCGGTTGTTTGAAGCAATCAATGGCAAAGAAACAAAGCCGGAAGCGGAAGGGCGCTACCGTGACCTTGAGTCCGCTCCGCCTGTCCCCACAACATCAATTTTGACCAAGACCGATGGCGTTGTGTCATGGCGTGGCTCTGTACAGGCACCGTCTAAGGGCGCAGATACGGAAAATATCGTTGTCCCAGCAAGCCATGTCGGACTTGGCGTGAACCCGCTTGTCATGGTCGCCGTTGCGGACCGCTTGGCGCAGCCCGAAGGTGATTGGAAGCCTTTTGACCGCTCGGGGTGGCGCGAGTTCGTTTTCAAAGATGCGCCGCAAATCGATTAAAACTCTATAAAATTCAATCGATCATCTGAACCATAACCTCATCTCTATGTGCCATATCGGGGCGTAGCGAAATGAACCATGCGTACTGTGCGCATGTCAGATTGAGGGACTGGGTATGGCTAAGACCGTATTGGTAATTGATGACGATCCAACACAACGTCGTCTTCTTTCTGCAGCTGTCGAGAAAGCGGGCTTCGCTTGCCGAACCGCACCCGATGGTGAAACCGGCGTCGCAATCGCGACGGACGCAAATGCAGGCGCTGACGTTGTCTTGCTCGATCTCACAATGCCTGGTCTGTCTGGTATGGACACGCTTGAAATGTTGACGGAGCGTCGCCCGGATCTCCCCGTTGTGATGCTGACTGCAACCAGCGGAATCGATACGATCGTCGCCGCGATGCGGACGGGTGCAGTGGACTTCATCGTTAAGCCCGCCAACCCAGAACGTGTGGTCGTGTCTATTCGCAACGCTTTGAAACTGTCTTCCCTGACGGGTGAAGTGAAGCGTCTGACCCGCAAAGCCGAAGGTGGTATGGGTTTCGACGATATGATCGCAAGCGCGCCAATCATGCGTCAGGTGCTTCGCCTGGGTCAGCGCGCTGCCGCATCTGACATCCCCGTGCTGATTCTCGGTGAGAGTGGTGTCGGTAAAGAAGTGATCGCCCGCTGTATTCAAGGCGCTTCGGACCGTGCTGGAAAGCCGTTCATCTCCGTAAACTGCGGCGCGATCCCAGAGAACTTGGTGGAAAGCATTCTGTTCGGTCACGAAAAAGGGGCCTTTACAGGCGCCGTCGCACGCTCAGCGGGTAAGTTTGTTGAAGCCGATGGCGGAACACTCTTCCTCGATGAGGTCGGCGAATTGCCATTGGACATGCAAGTTAAACTGCTGCGCGCGCTGCAGGAAGGGGAAGTGGACCCTGTTGGCGCGCGCCGTCCAGTCAAAGTCGATGTGCGTATCATCTCAGCAACCAACCGCGATCTGGCTCAGCGCGTCAAAGAAGGCGCTTTTCGCGAAGACCTCTTCTATCGTTTGAACGTCTTCCCGGTCGAAATGCCGAGCTTGCGCGAACGCGTGGAAGATGTACCGGCTTTGGTTGATCACTTTATTGCACGTTTCAATGCCTCAGAGGGCACCCGTATCTTAGGCGCTTCGGACGAAACGCTGAAAATGCTCTGCGCGTTTGATTGGCCGGGCAATGTTCGTCAGCTTGAGAACTCCGTATTCCGCGCGGTTGTGCTGTGCGAAGGCGAATTGCTGCAGCCGCATGATTTCCCGCAGATTAGTGGAATTATGCCTGAGATTGCGAACTTGCCAGAGGTCCCTGCTCAGCCAAATCCGGCAAATGATGCCGTGCCGGTACAGCCAGGCGTTCAAGGCGCTGGACCAGTAGCCGTCATGGAAGATGGCGAAATCCGAAGCCTCACGGATGTCGAGCGTGACCTTATCGCCTATGCTATTGAGCATTATGCGGGGCATATGAGCGAAGTCAGCCGCCGTCTTGGGATAGGGCGTTCAACGCTGTACCGCAAAGTCCGGGAATACGGCCTGGAGCAAGACCCTAAAAAAGAAGCAGGCTGATCCAAGCTTGAATCCGACCGCTAGATCCAGATAGTTTGCTCGCCTGTGAACCCAACACGCGAGCAAACGCTTTTGATATGACTGATGTGTTCGAAATACCTGTTCTGGAGACGGACCGTTTGATCCTTCGGGCGTTTCGGGAAGAAACGGACTTTGAAGCTTACGCTGAATTCTACGAGTCCGATGTGACCCGCTATTACGGTGGCCCGCTTAGGCGCCAACAGTCTTGGCGGACCATTGCCGCTATGATGGGACATTGGGTTTTACGCGGATACGGACCATGGGCTGTTGAAGAAAAAGCGACGGGTGAGTTCTGCGGGATTGTTGGATTATACAATCCAGAAGGATGGCCTGAGCGCGAAATCACTTGGGCGATCATTGAAGCGAAGCAAAGACGTGGCTTTGCGAGAGAAGCCGCAGAACGTGCAAAAGCCTACGCGGTCGACCAGCTGCACTGGACGACCATCGCGAGTTGTATCGCCACAGGCAATTCCGGCTCAATCAAACTCGCCGAAAAGATGGGCGCCAAGCTGCATGACCGTTTGCACCATGAGCGTCATGGCGAAATGCTTATCTATCGCCACGTGATCTCAGATAGCTCTATAGCGTAACTCTAGAGCTTGAGCTCCGACACGTTTCGAAAGTCGCCAAACGTACCTTTGACGAAACTGTTAAACGCGATTGAGTGACGGTCGACTTTGGTCGCGTTCGGTTCGACGAGATGCTGCAAATCCGAAGAAAAGAGGATCAGATCGCCCTGAGCTGGTGAGACCACCCGATAGGGCGCGTTAAAGATGTTCGTTTTTTCAGCGTCCGGTCGCAACTGAATCTGCTGATATGTGCGATGGCGGTCAAAGATCATGTTCGCGGCAGGCGGCTGCAAAGGCGCGTAATAGAGCGAACCCGATACAATTGAATTGGAGTGCGTGTGACCATGCATGCCGGCACCGGGTGGATTCACCAGAGACCAGGACTGCGTCACATACAGCGTTTGGTTCACGCCAATAACTTCGCGTGCGAACGTCTGTAATGCCTCTTGTACGGCATCCGCGATGGAGGCCAGTTCTGGGCGTTCAAAGATGTATAGATCTTCTGAAATCAGATTGGTCTGATTGGACACCATTTTGAGCTTTTGAATGAAGCGTATTTGCTCTTCGCTAATGGCCGAGCTGATATTCGTTCGGAACAGCGGTTCAGCGAACAGCGGCTCGATCTTAAAATCGACATTTCCCATATTTTTCTCTCCCCACGTCGCCAATACAGCAAAAATGAAACATGGGGAATGGTTCAGCAGCACGCCGAGTCATCGAAAGCCGTATTGAATACAAACACTTGGCTGGCTCAAAGCCGTGATATCCGCTGCTTAATAGAGCGCAATTTCTAAGGCGCCTCGCAAGCTCAAACCCGTTGCGTACTCGCGTCCTTCGACCTCAATCATGTAGGGGCCGACGCCGAGTTTTTGGAGCTGGGTGTATATTTGCTCGGCTTGGTTGGAGTGGATCAAGCCCTTGGCGTTCACCACGAATGAGGGGGTCAAGCAGGCGCTGATGCTGATTGGCGGGGCGTACCCTTCGGAAAACGTATTTCTCTTGATTCGCCAGGCAAAAGCTTTGAAGTCTTCTTCGATGCGTAACGGTTTTCTGTCCCGACCTACGAAAGCCATGGTGAGAAGTGGATCGGATATGTCGAGCAAGCCATCGAGCGCGCCACGAATACGCAATTCATAGTCTTCGACGCGATAAATTTCCAAGCCTTGCATGGATGTCGTCCCCTTAGCGAAGGTCGGCAACGAATGCCAACAGGGGCAATATTTCAGGGGCGCGTAAAGGAAGATTGTGAGCGATCTATCGAACTTTACGCTCGGCTTTAAGCAAACTTGTATACGGTGCGCTTAAGCGACGGACGCTTCATCCTCTGCAACTTTCGACAGCTCTTCTGGAAACGCCATCACGCGATTCCGACCAAGATCTTTGGCTTGGCGCAGGCATAAATCAGCGCGCTGCATCGCTTGTTCCAAAGTCTCGTCTTTTCGGCAGACAATCGCGCCAATGCTCGCTTGCAGATTGATTGGCACATCATTGAACGCAATTTGCAATGTTTCGATCTGCCGACGCAGGCGTTCAGCGGCGCGCAGGGCTGACTGATGACCTGAGTCGGACAAAAGAACCGCAAATTCCTCGCCGCCCCAACGGGCAACATCATCGGTTCCGTATCGACAAGTGGCATTCAAGTGGTCGGATAGGGTCTTAAGCGCTGCATCGCCGCCTGCATGGCCGTGCTTGTCATTGATTGTTTTGAAATAATCCAAATCAATTAGCAGCAGTGAGACTGGGCGGTTGGTCCGGCGATAGCGGGCTGACTCACGATCATAACGGTGGGCGAATGCGCGGCGATTAAGCAAACCGGTGAGTGGGTCTGTTGTCGCCAGTTCGAGCAATTGCTCCTGAACCTTGATCAGTTTGTGCGAGTAAAGCGCCATGATGATCGAGGCGGGCGGGGCAAGCGCGCAAGATGCGATGACCGCAGTATAGGTAACCGTGTTGACGCCATAGGCTTCCAGGTGCGGCGCGATGAAGGCCGTGAAGTGAACAGTCGCACTGATCAATACGACCGATAGCAGGATCGCATAAACAGCGGTGTGGAGGCGTGATGACGTACTCAGCATTACTAATGTCCCTTGCATCTCCCATACAAGGAAAGTCCGAAATCACGGTTCATGCGATTGATGAAATTTGATCGATTGCCCGATTAATCTTCAAAAATGATCGCCGGCGCAGGTTTGGTTTGAAGCGCGTCCAGGCTAAGCGCGACTTCCCGTGCTGTTGCCGTGAACAATTCGCCAATGGGACTATCTTGGCATGCGGCGGGGCGTCCTTGGTCCCCGCCTTCGCGAATGTCCTGAAGGATCGGGATTTCGGCGAGAAGCGGCAATCCCAGAGCGCGAGCGATCTCGGCGCCCCCGCCTTGGCCCATCAAATAGTGCTTCGCGCCTGTCGGATCTTCGAACCAGCTCATCGTCTCAATGATCCCCAAGACAGGTACATGCGTTTTGGCGAACATGGCGGCGCCGCGGCGAACGTCAGCCAGCGCGACTTCCTGAGGCGTCGTAACGATGAGGGCGGCGTCGACCGGAACGCGCTGCGCTAGAGTGAGCTGCGCCTCCCCGGTTCCCGGAGGGGTGTCGATGATCAACAGATCGAGCGGGTTTTCCGATGTGCCCCAGGCAGCATCGTTCAGCATTTGAGTGATTGCCGATTGCACAATCGGGCCTCGCCAAATCATAGGCGCGTCTGGATCCGTCAAATAGCCAATCGAAAGTGTTTCGATTCCATGGGCTTTGACGGGGATCAGTTTCTGGTTGTCGTCGCTATCCGGGCTGGCGCCCGGAACACCGAGCATCGTCGGAATGGACGGGCCGTAGATATCGGCATCTAACAGTCCAACCCGCAATCCTTGTTTGGCAAAGCTTGCTGCGAGATTGACAGACACGGTCGATTTGCCGACCCCGCCTTTTGCGCTCGCGACAACCAGGATCCGTGAAATTCCCGGTATGGGAGCGATTTGAGAAGCTCGATCGGGCTGCCCTTGGACGAGCGCTTCGTCACAAAAGGCGCCAGACTATCTGACGAAG
>JBCBGJ010000134.1:0-6696 GCA_038526925.1 Pseudomonadota bacterium | reverse complement strand
GGCGTCCCACTCAATCATATCGATGCCATTGACGTGGATGCCGTCCATCTCGGTCTCAAACTCGAGCACGGCTTTATCGCCGCAATCGAAGATACGCGTGTATTGAAACGTGCCATTGCCGAGTGTGTTTCCGGCGGCTGACAGGTAAGCAAACGTGATGGCTTTGCCTTCTTGCGGGGTGTGCACGACGGGGCTCCGGAACACGACATCATCGTGCAAGAGATCCAGCAGTTTTCCCTTATCGTGTCCGCCCATCATGTAATCGAACCAGCCCTGCAGGTTGGGCTTGTATCCCGTAACGGGGACCGCGTGTGTATTGGCCATTTGGGCCTCCTCCCATTTCGTTGGAGGGTGACGAGGCAAACGCGGTTTGTCTAGGGTTCACTTAGCGAGAAAGCTCTCGGACAGGATGGACGCTTGGCCGGATCTATTCGGTGCGGCTCGCTTTCTCATCCAGTCCAGAAATGCCTTGGCGAGCTTTGAGCGCCACGCTTACCTCTTCCAGGCTGACTCCTTTCGCCCTCAATCCGACCAAGATGTGGTAGAGCAAATCGGCGGCTTCGGCCGCGCTTTCGTCTTTGCCCTGCGCCGCAAGCGCGAGGGCAAGTTCAGCGCCTTCTTCGGCGATTTTCTTGCCGCAATGCAGTGGGCCTTTTTCAAGCAAGCTCTGCGTATAAGAGCGCTCTCCATCGCCATCCGCGCGCGCGTCAATCGTCATCGCCAGATAGCCGAGCATATCCATCAGGCCGTGCGCAGTTCCGAGTGGCGTGTTTGACATTTTAAAGCTCCTAAAGCGGGCGGACCGGCGCGCCAGCTGCGGTCAAAGCGGCGCGCGCTTCTTCTAGACTGACTTCACCAAAATGGAAGATCGAAGCGGCCAGTACCGCATTGGCGCCCGCTTCTAAGATCGCCGGGGCGAGATCTTCGGCTTTGCCTGCGCCGCCACTCGCAATCACGGGAATGGAAACCGCATCTGTGATCGCTTTGGTCAAAGGCAAATCAAAGCCAGACTTTGTGCCATCCTTGTCCATGCTGGTGAGCAGGATTTCACCGGCCCCTTTGCTTTGCGCGAGCTTGGCGAACTCGACCGCATCAATGCCCGTGGGTTTGCGACCGCCATGAGTGAAGATTTCCCAATGGTCTCCGGTTTTGCGCGCATCAATTGCAACGACGACGCATTGGCTTCCGGCTTTGGCGGCGCAGCGAGACACCACGTCCGGATCAGCGACGGCGGCTGAATTGATCGCAACCTTGTCGGCGCCAGCTCTTAGCAGCTGAACCATATTCTCAGCGCTGCGCACACCGCCGCCGACTGTGAGGGGCATGAAACACTGCTCCGCCGTAGCGCTGACAATATCGAGCAGTGTCCCGCGTCCTTCATGGCTCGCGGTGATGTCGAGGAAACAGAGCTCATCAGCGCCTTGAGCATCATAGGCTTTCGCGAGCGCGACCGGATCACCGGCATCGCGCAAATCGACAAAGTTCACGCCTTTGACGGTGCGGCCATCTTTGACATCGAGGCAGGGAATGATGCGGGTCTTGAGCATAGGCGGCGTTTAAGGCCGGATGGCTCAGGCGCGCAAGTCTATTTCTTTGCTTTGACTTTTCGCTTTGGGCGCTTGGGGCCGAGCGAAGACACTGTGGCAGGGTCTGGGGTTTTTTCTTTAAACTTGCACAGATGCGTAATCGAGCAGGTCCAGCACATTGGTTTGCGCGCAACGCAGGTGTAGCGCCCATGCAAGATCAGCCAGTGATGAGCCCCGAGTTTATATTCATCTGGCGTGGTACGCTCGAGGCTTGCTTCAACTTGGTCAGGATCTTTGCCGGGGGCGAGACCTGTCCGGTTCGAAACCCGGAAAATATGTGTATCGACGGCAATGGTCGGCTGCCCGAACGCTTCGTTCAGAACCACATTTGCGGTTTTGCGCCCAACGCCTGGCAAGCGCACGAGTTCGTCTCGCGTTTGCGGAACTTCGCCGCCAAACTCATCGATGATCATTTGGCTGAGCGCGATCACATTCTTTGCTTTATTGCGCCAAAGCCCGATTGTTTTAACATGACTTTCGACGCCCTCGAGGCCGAGCGCCAGCATCTTATCCGGCGTATCGGCCACTTTGAACAGCTCTTTGGTGGCCTTGTTGACGCCAACATCTGTCGCTTGAGCAGACAGGGCGACCGCGACGACCAGCGTGTATGGATTGACGAAGTCGAGCTCGGTTTTCGGGTCGGGCCGATCCTTGGCCAGCTCGGCATAGAGCTCGGCGGCTTTTTCTTTGCCGAACGTGCGCGGCGCGCGTTTGCGTTTCGTGGTAGCCATCCCTGCTACCTAGGACAGTCAGCGAGATAAGAAAATCCGATTCTTGCGGCGCTAAGCCGCGCTTGCGGTCGGCACAAATTTTTGACCTATAATCACCCCCATGGCACCAACCACAAAAACCATCTACTTCGACGCGACGTTGACACCAAACCGGTCGCTGAGCCCGAAAGCCTTTATGGTCGTGATGGGCATCGTGGCGGCGATGAGTTTCATTGCCGGTCTGGCATTTGTCTCCATGGGCGCGTTTCCTGTGATTGGGTTTTTCGGTCTGGACGCCTTACTCATCTGGCTTGCCTTCCGTTGGAGCTTCCGCACGCAGAAACAAGAAACGCGCGTGCGCATCACGGCCGAAGAGATTGATCTGGTTCACTCTGTCCCGGGTAAGACGCCTCGATCGGCGAAACTCCCAACAGCGTTCGCACGTGTCAGCCTCGATTTCCCGGAGCGCCGCCCGAGCGAGCTGAAACTCGCGCATGCCGATAAAGCCTGGGTCATTGGCCGCTTTTTGACGCCGGCGGAGCGCAAAAGTCTGAAAGACGCGCTCGAATCCGCGATCTGGAAAGCGCGCAATGAGCGATATCCGGCGTAAAATCAAAAAAATGACGCATGCGTCATAGTTTTTTCTGAGCACATGTGTTAAGGTGACGCTGACGTCATAATTGCGGCAGACAAGATCGCTTACCCGGAGGCTCAAATGGCAGACACGCTCACCAAAATCGCACACAATCTCGAACGACCAAGTATCACGAAGAGAGCACCACTTTTTGAGGGCTATCTCGAGTTTGATGCAGAGCTACCGGATGTTTCGAATATTCCGCTCGATAAAATGCATCTCATCGATCCAGAGATCTGGCGCAAAGGGGCTTATTGGGAACTGTTCCGCCGCATGCGCGACGAAGATCCGCTGCACTGGACAGAAGATAGTTTCGCAGGCGGTTACTGGTCTGTGACGCGTTATGAAGACGTGATGAAGATCGACATTGATCACAAGCGCTTCTCCTCAAGCTGGGAGCATGGCGGTATTGTTCTTGGCGATCCGCTCGAAGACTTTGAGCTTCCAATGTTTATCGCGATGGATGAGCCTAAGCACTCTGAGCAGCGTAAAACGGTTCAGCCTGCTGTTGCACCAAACATGCTAAAAGAGTTTGAGCCGCTGATCCGCGCGCGAACAAAAGAAATTCTGGACTCTGTTCCGGTTGGTGAGCCATTTGATTGGGTCGATACCGTCTCGATTGAGCTGACGACTATGATGCTCGCGACTTTGTTCGACTTCCCATTCGAAGATCGTCGGAAGCTGACACGCTGGTCGGATGTCACGACCAATCGTGAAAACCCAGATATCTGCCCAGGCGGCGAAGAGCAGTGGAAGCAAGAGCTTCTAGAATGCCTCGGCGCGTTTATGGAGCTTTACCAGAAGAAGCAAAATGAGCCGCTGCGCAACGACCTTATCAGCTTGCTTGCGCATGGTGAAAAGACGAAAGACATGACTCCGATGGAACTCCTCGGGAATGTCATCCTGCTCATCGTGGGCGGTAATGACACAACGCGGAATTCTATGACGGCGTCTGTGTATGGTCTGAACAAGTTCCCAGAAGAGTATGCCAAGCTGAAGAATGATCCGTCTTTGATCCCGAACATGGTTTCAGAAGTCATCCGCTGGCAGACACCGCTCGCCTTCATGCGCCGGACGGCGCTGGAAGATGTCGAGATGCACGGCAAGACGATCAAAAAAGGCGATCAGATCGCGATGTGGTATGTCTCAGGCAATCGCGATGAGCGGTTCTGGGAAGAAGATCCAAATCGCTTGATCATCGACCGCAAGCAAGCGCGCAATCACTTGTCATTCGGCTTCGGTATTCACCGCTGTGTCGGTAACCGTCTCGGTGAGCTGCAGCTTCGCATTCTGTGGGAAGAGATCCTCGAACGGTTTAGCCACGTCGAAGTCCTGGATGAGCCAAGCTTGACCTCAGGCGCGTTCGTGAAGGGTTACACTTGGATGCCAGTGATCTGTCACCCGAAGTAATTGCTGCGGGCGGCTAATCGTCCTCTGACACAATCAGGCCAGACAAGAAGCGACGCCCTCCATCAAGGGTGATCGCTTCACCTGTTATGATCGCGCTGTTCGGGCTGGCCAAGAAGGTTGCGGTCTCGGCGATTTCCTCCGCCAATGATGGTCTGCCCATCGGAGTTCGGTCTCTAAGCCAGGGTTCCCGGCCTTCGGCCCGCGGCCGCAGCGCGATGACAGCGTTTACGCGAACCGCTTCTGGCGCCAGTTCAATGGCAGCCGCCTTCACGATGCCCATGATCGCATGTTGGGAGACGCTTTCACTAAACCATCCAGGCTGCGCCATACTCGCGCCAAGCGAGAGGACGAATGTGAATGTCCCGGTTTGGCGTGTGCGATCAGCGGCGTTCTCAGCTTCGGGTCGCTCTGCGATCAGTTCGGGTGTGAAGACGCGTAGAGTTTGAACGGCGCCGCGCGCAGTTTTCATGAGGACGGATTCAAAGTCCTCCATGTCTAGATCCATCAATCGATCCGGCTCGGGCAGGGGCGGGATGCAGACCACGTTGTCGACGAAGCTGTAGCTCTCTAACGCTGCGGCCATGGCATTGCGTAGGCCCAGTTTGGTATGGGTTGCGCCGTGATGATAAGCGATCTTATCGCCGGTTGTCTTTCGCAGCTCCTCGAGCAATCCAGCGTCTGGATCGACCGCGAGCACGGCATGACCTTCATCGAGAAAACGACGTGCCACGGCGTCCCCGACCGTTTGGCCAAGACCGATGATCAAGGTGACTGGTTTGTCCATATTCGGGCTCCCGCCTGCTCAAGTTAAAGCTGGCGGAGCCCGTCTAAGAGAGGGGTAAGCGCCTAACTTGCGCGTAATATACCAATCTCTTCTTTAAGCCTAAGTTTCTGTCGTTTGAGATCTTGCAGGACGATGTCGTTACTGGCCGGTCGTTTTTGTTCTTCGTGAATTTTCTCGTCGATCTTGGCGTGACGTTTTGTGAGTTCTTCGATCCGACCTTGCATGGACATAGGCGCACTCCTGCTTGCTGAAATGAAGTCTGTGTCTTTATGGCAACAGATAACCATAGGTTGCGGGCCGAGTCACGAGCGATGCCCGAAGTTTTCCAAATTCGAAAAAATCTTGCTCAGATAGCGGCTACCGCGATCGCTTCTTTTCATTTTTTCTTCGGAACATAGTTTCATCTGCCTCTGCGATGAGGCTTGCCGCATCTCGCCCTGGCCGCCACAAAACGGTCCCACAAGAAGCGCCGAGACTCACAGCGCCAAGCGCTTCATCACCGGCGTCCCTGACAATTACAGCACTGATAATCGACTCAAGACGGGCGGCCTTGCTTTGTCCATCTGCGAGGTCCGCGTGGGTGAGAGCAATCCCAAACTCGTCCCCTCCGAGGCGCCCGACAATATCACTCTGCCGGACATGCTCGACCAGGGTCTCGGCGACATGCTGAATCACATGGTCCCCCGTGGCGTGGCCGAAGCGATCATTGATCTGTTTGAACCGATCGAGGTCGATAAAGATCAGGCAGAGCGGGGTTCCATATCGCTCGGCCAATGAGATTTCACGTGCGAGCTCGCGCTCAAATGCCCGTCGGTTGAAGATTGGGCAAAGGGCATCCCTGTCGGCCAAATGGGCTGCGCTCTCCAGCTCTTTCTTGAGGCGTTCCCGGTCCTCGCGAAGGCCTAAAACTTCGCCAGCTAAAGCTTCGATCGCCGCTTGCGCCTCTCGTGGCAGTGCGTCGACATCGAGGCCAAGGGCGGCGACAAGGCGTTGGCGGTCCGTCCGGCGCGCTTCAAACTGCGCTCTTTCTGTTACTGGGCGACGCGACTCAATCATCTAAACAGCTTACGGGATTAGCGCTGCAAAGCCCAGAGCATGAGCAGTTGACGCCACAAATAGCATTTCTATGTTGCGCGCTTTGAAACGGGGGAATCGATGGCCCTGACCTCGAATAGTGATGCGCCAGTTGTCGGCGTGATCATGGGCAGCCAATCCGATTGGCCGATCATGGAGAAGGCGTGCGAGCTGCTCGATCAACTCGGCGTCGCGTTTGAAGCACGGATTGTTTCCGCCCACCGCACACCGCAGCGTTTGTATGACTACGCACAGGCCGCCAAAGGGCGTGGATTGAAAGTCATCATCGCGGGCGCAGGCGGCGCGGCGCATTTGCCGGGCATGGCCGCATCGATGACGCCGCTTCCGGTATTGGGAGTCCCAGTTCAGTCGAGAGCTTTAAGCGGTATCGATAGCTTACTGTCGATCGCCCAAATGCCAAAAGGCGTTCCGGTTGGAACACTGGCGATTGGTGAAGCGGGCGCTGCCAATGCTGGCCTGTTGGCCGCATCGATCATT
>JBCBGJ010000133.1:3911-6719 GCA_038526925.1 Pseudomonadota bacterium | reverse complement strand
GGCGCGAGTTCGACATTCGCCGAGATCGTTCGGTAATCGTGCACCCATAGGAATGGGCCAATCGCCGCGACAAAGACCATAAAGCCGAGCACCCACATGGATACGACGGCGGCTTTGTTCCGGAACAAGCGCGCTTTCGCGTCGTCCCAGAGCGATCGCCCGCCCTGGATCGCGGTCTCGACGGCTTCCTTTCGGCCTGTGAGATCCAATGTATCAGTCATACTTCACCTTTGGATCAAGCAGGGCGTAGAGAATATCGGCGATCAAATTGAACAGAACGATCAGTGTCGCATAGATAATCAGCGCGCCCATCACGAGCGTGTAGTCCCGGTTGATCGCGCCATCGACAAAGTAAGACCCCATACCAGGCAGGCCGAAGATGCGCTCAATAACGAGTGAACCGGTCATAACGCGCGCCATGGCTGGGCCGACATAAGAGACGAGCGGCAGAATGGCCGATGGCAGCGCATGCTTCATAACAACTTCGCGCTCGCTCAGGCCCTTGGCACGTGCGGTTCGGATATGCCCGGAGCGCATGGTTTCAATCACGCTGGCGCGCATCAAACGAGAGATGATCGCAATCTGCGGCAGCGCCAATGTGATGACGGGCAAGGTCATATTATGAATGCTCATCCCAATATTTGGATAGGTCCCAAGCCCCCCCACGGCGAACACGCCGAAGGTCAAAGCAAAGATGAGGATTAGGACTGGTCCGGTGACGAAGGTGGGGATCGAAATGCCAGCCATCGCAAAGCCCATGACTGAGTAATCACCGGCGGTGTTCTGTCTGAGTCCCGCAAAGATGCCCATCGCCGTTCCGACGACGATCGCCAGTGAGATCGACAAGAACCCGATCGCCAAGCTGATCGGCAATCCATCTGCGATCAAATCGTTCACGCTTTTGCCCAGCGTCTTCATGCTTGGCCCGAAATCGAGCTGGGCGACGCCCCAAAGATAATCCAAGTATTGCTGCCAAAGCGGTTTATCGAGCCCGAACTTCGCGTTCAAAGCGGCTTCGGTCGCTGCGTTGAGCTTGCGCTCGCCATCAAACGGGCCGCCCGGCGCCATGCGCATCATGAAGAAGGCGACCGTGATGATCAGTAAAAGAGTAGGAATCGCGATGAGCAGGCGACGCGCCGTATATGCCCATGGGATTCGCGAAAGTGTACGCTGCACGGCTGACACTGGGGCTCAGGCTCCTAAAGAGGCATGTGTAATTGATTCAACGCTCGGGGCTTGGCAGCCCCACCAACTGTTCTTACGTTCACGCCCCAAGACGCAAAGTCAACGCCCATCTACACCGGAGTTACGGAATGGTCGAAATTCGCAAAGTCACAGACGGTTTTGCAGTCGCCTCTCAAATCAGTGAGGCTGACGTTCAAGCTATCGCGGACGCGGGATACAAAACGCTGATCGCCAATCGCCCCGATGGCGAGGGGGGAATCGATCAACCGCGCATGGGTGCCATTCGTGCCAAAGCCGAATCTCTGGGCTTAGCCTTTGTCGCGATTCCGTTTTCGGGTGCTCCGACACCGGACATTCTTGAGCGCTATAACGCGGCTCTGGCGGAGGCACCTGCGCCTGTGCTCGCGTATTGTCGCACCGGAACGCGTTCAATCACAGCTTGGGCGATGACACATGCAGGACAGGGTATGTCTGAAGAAATCGTAGCCGCTGCTGCAGGCGCAGGCTATGACCTCTCGGCGCTCAAGCCACTCCTGTAACGAAGACGTTATTCGATTGTGAGCACTTATTCACTTTCGGCGCCGGAAAGAGCTTGCTAGCTTTAGTTAAGCATGCGATCCACCACAAAACTGCCGAGTTAACGGCTGAGGAGTAAAGTATGTCACGAAACTGGTTGGCAGACTTTAAATATGAAGACGGCGCTTGGCTCGTTAAGAAGACCGGGCACCGCGTGCCTGCGACGCGCGAGCTGGCAAACGACATCTTCACTTGGCTGACATTCTATACGTTGGCGCAGTCCTGGCGGTCCTGGCGACGCATTACAGGACACAAACGCCCAACGATTGCGTTTTACCCTGAAAAACCAAGGCCTTGGTATCATATCTGGCCTGTCATGCACGCATCTGGTGCGAAGCTGATTTCTGATACCAGCGTGGCCGACATTGTCTTCCAATTCGATGATTCGACAGAAACCGACCACACGCCTCCGCCGACTAAACCTGGCGCAAAGCTTGTCAATTTCGACTGTAAAGACATTTCCAAGTCAAACGTTGCCGCCGCATTTGAGCGCGCTGCGGGGTACAGCCTCGCCGTCGATCCGCGGACCTTCACCGGAACCATGGTCGAAAAGTCTGAAAAGAATGCCTGCCATGATGGGCGCATCCTTGAAGGCCCGCTGGATCAGCCGGTCGAAGACAAAACCTATCAAGTCCTGGTCGACAATGAGATCCCGGGTGGATTGATCGAAGACTTACGGTGCTGCATTTGCGGCGGTGAGCCAGCTGTTGTGTTCCGCAAGCGGCGTCCGATCGATCGCAGGTTCCTGAATGAAAACGCAGAAGTCGTGCTCGATACGCCGGCAAACTGTTACTCCGAAGATGAAATTCGCGTGATCTCACGATTTGCTGATGAGATCGGTCTGGAATGGGGCGGGGTCGACGTGCTACGCGACAATGCGTCTGGTCGAATTTACATTGTCGACGCGAATAAAACGGACATGGGACCACCGGTTGCGTTGAAACTTGGGCACAAGTTGAAATCGACCCGCCGTATGGCGAAAGCCTTTGTCGCTGCATTCGCGCCGAAACGTAAGTAATTGCCTGCCCTGATTTCACACGTCCGGCA
>JBCBGJ010000133.1:0-3902 GCA_038526925.1 Pseudomonadota bacterium | reverse complement strand
AGCGAGGTTGCTGTCATAGACCCGGGCCCAAATACGAAGGAGCATTTCGATGCTCTGAAAGCGGCTTTGGAAGGCGAAACCGTCAAATACGTTCTGGTCACGCACGGGCATTCCGATCACTCACCTCTCGCGAAACCGCTCGCGGATTGGGCGGGCTGTAAGGTCTATGCAAAGGGCTGTGGCGAACCCACGGCGAAAGGCGAGCTGGGCAGCGAAGATGATCCGGGCTTTTCCCCGGACGAGTGCACGACCGACGGCGACCTGTTTGAAGGCCCAGGTTGGACGATCGAAACGATTGACACGCCTGGCCATACGACAAACCATATCTGCTTCGGCCTGAAAGAAGAGAATGCGTGTTTGTCTGGCGATCACATCATGGGTTGGTCGACGACCATCGTCGCGCCGCCGGATGGCAATATGGCAGATTATTTCGAGAGCCTTGATAAAATCGAAGCCCGCGAATTCGACGTCCTTTGGCCAACGCATGGCTCGCCGATTGAAGGCAAAGCCTTCGTCAAAGAGTTCATCCAAGCCTATCGCCAGCACAGGCAAGACCGCGAAGACGGTGTGATTGCGCAAATGAAAGCCGGCGAGACATCGATCCCGGACATGGTAAAAATCATGTATGTCGGGCTTGAGGAGCGTTTGTTCCCAGCCGCCTGTATGAGCCTACTCGGCCATATGTTTAAGCTCATTGAAGAAGGGCGCGTCACCTCAAGCGATGCGCGCCCTGTCATTCAAAGTGAGTTTCGTCTGACAAAAGTCGACGCTTAAGGCGCGCGCCGCCCGTCTGCGCGATCCTCAAGCTCGACCATCAAACCGTAGACGCGTGAAGAATTCGCTCCGAGGTCTGAAAGGCCAACCCGGCTGGTTGAGCGAATATCGACGGCTGTTGCGCCGCCCGTGGACCGCAAGCGAACAGCGACATCATCTTTAAAGCCGAACCAACCAGACGTGGCGGTCGCTTCAATCTGAACCTCGTCGCCTTCAATTGATTCCGGTGCGAGGATCTCCCAGCCTTTGCTGTCCATGATCCGCTCTGCCACGGCTGCAACCTCTTGCGGGGACTGGCTGAAATAGAGCGTTTCCATTTTCGGATACACGGTTCCTTTATCCGCTTCTTTGGCTTCAGCTTCTTCTTGGATCTCAGACACGAGGCGTCCGGCCGTTCCGGGCCAACGCGCCTCGGCATAGTCCGGCACGGTTGGGGCATCGAGGACGGGGTTGGTTTCGCCTTGCGCTGCGCGAGCTGCCATCAGCGCCTCACTGAACTGAACCGGATCGTCCCAATTTGTTTGAATATCATGCAGTGGCGGAAGCGCGCCTGCCTGTGCGCCAAGACCTGCGAGGCGGAACATGCAAAAGGCGGCAATCAAAGTCGCAGCAAGAGACAGGATGAAGGCCTGCTTACGCGGGGCTTTGATCAAGGAAATGATTTGAGACACGATGGCCAATCCGAGTGCGACCATTGCAATGCCAGGGCCGATACCGATGGTCATTTGACCCAGTCCAACCTGCCATGGCCAGAGTCCAAACTTGGTACCCAATGCAGCAATGGCGAACCAAAGCACGGTGAAGATTGAGACGGCGAGCGCGAAGATCGCGACTTTCATCCGCCAGCCAGCTTTTGGGGTATCGACCGCGTTGTTCATGGGGTGCCTCCTCTATCCCGGAACAAGCGAGATAGACCATAAACGATGACAAGGAAATCATTTGCGCAGCGAGAAGCGGTTTTACGGTAAGTCAGCCGCCTCCGCGAAGCCTGTATACTCATAAGGCTCGACGCCTCGGGCTGCAATCGCATCCTCATAGAGCACCCAGGCGCGGGTTTTCTCGGCGTCGCCGCAAGTTACGCGAACCCATTCCTGGTCTTCAGGACCTTGTTCATACACCGTGCTTTGGGGCAGATCAGACTCATTCATCTCATACTGAACGCCATCTTTCTCGGCGATGAACCAGCCCTCGGCGAGATAGCTTTTATAGATCATCTGATCTTCTGCCGAGAGCGAGAGCTCCTCCTCACCGTCACCAACTAAGACCGCGAGTGTCACATCTTCTTTGAGCGTGAAGGTCGTCGGGAAGACCATAGAGACATATTCGACGCGATCACTGTCATTGCGGTCACGGTTCCAGGGGCTGTAGGTTGCTTTGTGCGGAAGCGTGCAAGTTATCGATGGATCTCCGCCATACGAAATCGTCTCCCGTCCCATAACGGTGACGCCCTCTTCAGTAACCGAAAACGCGTTTGGATATTCACCGGACCAATAGAGCTGCATTTCCCAGCCGTCCGGATAACCAATTGACGGAATGTCTTCTGGAGACGGCGCTGCGTCGGTCCCGGGCTCTGGGTCCGCTGCCGCGTCGGCTGCCACGTCATCAGCAGGTGCATCTGCGATGTCCGGGGTCGGTGCCTCGGGAAATGGATCCTGTCCAGCAGGGTTGCACGCAGTTAGCACCAGTCCGGCAGACGCCGCATACAAAATAGTCCGGATCATCGTTTCCTCACTTCTCTCTAGAATCGTGGTGCGCGGACTCGACCCTTGCTGTCAATTGTGGCGGCAATGACTTGGCATTTGAGGCGTTTTCGTGTGGAAGGAGCGCTCCAAATTCACTAAGGCATGGCTATGACTAAACCTATCGTCCGTTTCGCGCCCTCTCCGACAGGCAATCTGCATGTCGGGAATGTCCGCACTGCTTTGATCAACTGGCTGTTTGCAGCCGGGCAGGGGGGCATGTTTATCCTGCGGATCGATGACACTGATCTTGAGCGCTCAACAGCTGAGTATGAGCAAGGCATCAAAGATGATCTGACTTGGCTCGGCCTGACTTGGGGCGATACGTTCAAACAATCTGAGCGGTTTGAGATGTACGATGCCGCCGCCGATAAGCTCCGCGATATGGGCCTGCTCTATGCCTGTTATGAAACAGCCGATGAACTTGATCGACAACGCAAGCTTCAGCGCGCGCGCGGTAAACCGCCAATCTATAATCGCGCTGGACTGAACCTCACCGACGAAGAGAAAGCGGCTTTTGAAGCCGAAGGGCGCAAACCGCATTGGCGCTTCAAGCTGAGCGGTGAGCGCGTTGTCTGGAACGATCTCGTACGCGGCGAGCAAGCGATTGAGACAAGCAGCCTGTCTGATCCCGTGCTCATTCGCGCCGATGGATCCTATCTCTACACGCTACCAAGCTGCGTGGATGACATTGATGCGGGGATCACTCACGTGGTCCGCGGTGAGGACCATGTCACCAATTCGGGCGCACAGATCGAAATCTTCAGAGCGCTCGGCGGCACCGCACCCGATATGGCGCATACACCGCTTCTGGTCGGCGCAGATGGCGCAAGCTTGTCCAAGCGCCTCGGCTCGCTGGGGATGGGAGAGTTGCGATCGCAAGGCATCGAGCCATTGGCCATTTGCTCGCATCTCGCAAAACTCGGAACGAGCGACAATGTCGAAATTCGCGAGTCGCTTGCTCAGCTCGCCGAAGAGTTCGATTTCGGGAAAATTGGCCGCGCGCCCGCTCGGTTTGATGAGGCTGACTTGGCGTCGCTAAATGCAGCGATCACGCACAGCATGTCCTTCGAGGATGCCGAGACCCGCCTTGCCGCGCTTGATCCGCTTGCCGCGAGCGAAGCGTTTTGGCTGCTCGTGCGCGAAAACTGTCAGACGGTCGAAGACGCTGCGCGTTTTGTTCCGGTCGCCTTTGGCGACATTCAGCCGCTCATCGAACATGAGGACCGTGATTTCATCACCCAAGCGGCGGCTTTGCTTCCGGAGGGCGACATCACAGCCGAGACATGGGGTGCGTGGACGTCGGTGCTCAAATCAGAGACCGGGCGAAAAGGCAAAGGTCTGTTTATGCCGCTTCGTAAAGCACTCACCGGAATGGAGCGAGGCCCG
>JBCBGJ010000132.1:0-6723 GCA_038526925.1 Pseudomonadota bacterium | reverse complement strand
ATAAATGTAAGGCTTGGCGCGCTTGAATTTGCCGATCGCAATATCCCGTGGCGGGATCTCTGATATGCCATCTATCCCGCGCAACCATCTTGCAAACGACCTAACCATTGAGAGGCGTGCGGACCAAGTGTTGGTGTCAGCATTGCCGTAGTCGTGTTTCCAAGCCTTGAAGAGATCCGTTGTGATGTGTGTGGCGCTTCGCTCATCTGCATAGGCGGTGAACTTCTTCAACACGCGCTCTGGGAACCTCAGGTCATACCCCATCGCACGGCGTACTTCGAGATATTCGTAAAGGCGTTCTGTGAGGGTTTTCATTGTGCGCTCTCCTCGAGTGGCCAGGAGGGCGCGAGCGCTCGAAGCGCATCGACATCATACTTGGCGTAGATCGACGTGGTCGACACTGACCGGTGTCTAAGGACGTCACTGATTTCTTCCAGAGAGGCACCGTTGTGTAGGAGGTCCGTCGCCAGACTATGCCTCAAAATATGAGCGCCGATGTAAGACTGCGGCGGAGAAATGCCTGTTTCAACATAGGTTTTCTTCAAGATCCAATTTACGATTTGCGAGTTGGTAAAATGATTGAACGGTGCTTTCGACGTTACGAAGAGATGTCGCGATGGTCCGCGTCGTTCATTCTTGATGTAGTCGACGATCGCTTGGCCGACGTCATGCGGTAAGGGCATTCGGTCGTGTAACCGGCCTTTTCCACGGATCAGGACTTCTCCCAGTCTCCAGTCGAGATCTTCTAGTTTCATTGCGACAATTTCGGGACCGCGTAGACCGAGTCTCGCCATCATCATGATCATCGCTTTGTTACGGCGGCCGGTTACCGTCGATCGCCGAGCCGCCTCGATAAGCTTGTCGATATCTTCCGGCGGCAAATATCTTGGGATGCGGCCAGGACCGACATAGCGCCTGGACGGTACGTAATTGGCTAAGTTCCTCTCTGTGTGCTTCGCCCAGTAAAGGAAGCGGAAGAAAGACCTAAGGTGCGTTGACATCGTTTTATCTTTCGACGTCTTTGCGTTTTTCCGCCGGCTCAATAGGTAGTCGGTGATGTCTTGCGCCTTAAGACGCTTCAAGTCTCCAAGGCGGGTCCCGTACTTGAACGTTAGAAAGCCGTGAGCGTATCTCACGCAGGCATAAACCGTTGCTTCAGCCAGCCCTCTTTGTTCGCGGAGATAGGCTTCGTATTCGCGCATGAGCACCGCGCGTTTTGAATTGTCGACTTTCTTCGGGCGCGCTGGTGTCTCGCCAACTTCTATCAGAAAATCGACGAACCGGTTTATACAGTAAACGCCGTAAGTTGCCTTTGAGCCCTTGTGGAGACCGAGGACGGTCTGGATCAATCCGTCGATCGCGTCTTCATCCAATTTGGACATCTTGATACCGCGCTTCGCAGCGAAGTCTGCGAAACGTCGGCAGTTTAAGCGATAGGTCCGAACGGTCCCAAATGTGTATCCTTGCCGGTCCAGGTAGACCGTAAACTCATCAACGCGCTGATTGTATCGTTCTGCTTCGCGATCTGGAAGCGGTACATAGTTTCGTTTTCTGGGCATTCTTAACTCCTTCTGTTTTGCTCAGAAGAAATGCATGCCTCAACGGGACGCCGTCGTGGATTGTTTAGCGATCAGAGTTTTAGTCGAAAATGTACGAGCGCGCGTCTAAAGCGCGCCTAAAACCGGTTCACCAACGCTCACTTTTGCAATCCGATCTGAATAACAGAGCGACCGTTCTGGGGCGAGAAAAGGATGCTCACGTCAGCTCATAGCCAATTCGAAGTCTAAGAGCGAAACGCAAAACCTCCCTTCAACCAGTCTTAGTTCACGTTTGTGGAAGATCAGTTTTCCGGACAGTCAGAGAAACGTATTTAATCCTCACTCTTGATGATCATATAAATGATGCTTTATATGATCATCGGCGCAATTTGCAGAGCGCCAATCATAGAAAAACGCGCAAAGGTGATAGTTATGACTGATCGAGCGAACCGAATATCTCAACTTCATTCGAGCGCCAAAGATCGCATTCTGCTTTTGGACGGGTCGTGGGGCGTAATGTTCCAACGCATGGGTCTCGAAGAAGCGGATTACCGTGGAGATCGTTTCGACGAGGAGACGTACCCTGGGCAAATGAAGGGGAATAATGACATATTGTGCCTTACGCGTCCGGACCGTGTATCGGAGCTTCATGATGCTTACTTCGCCGCTGGGGCAGACATTTCCGAAACAAATACTTTTTCAGCTACGACCATTGCCCAAGATGATTATTCGCTCGATCTTCAATCAGTGATCGACATTAATTTCGAAGGAGCCAAACTCGCGCGTGAAGCAGCGGATAGGTGGACGGACAAAGAACCCTACAAGCCGCGATTTGCAGCTGGTTCGATAGGCCCTCTGAACAAAATGCTTTCGATGAGCTCCGATGTGAATGATCCGGGCGCTCGCGAAGTTGTTTTCGACGATGTTTACCGCGCTTATCGTCAACAGATTGAGGCTTTGAACAAAGGCGGCGTGCATCTCTATTTGATCGAAACCATCACTGATACTCTCAATTGCAAAGCGGCGATCAAAGCTATTATGGACTTAGAATCCGAGGGTATGGAAAAGCTGCCAATTTGGATTTCAGGAACCATCACCGATCGATCCGGTCGGACACTTTCGGGGCAGACTGTTGAAGCTTTTTGGAATTCTGTTCGCCACGCGAAACCGTTTGCTATCGGGTTTAATTGTGCCCTCGGCGCAGATTTGATGCGCCCACATATCTCAGCCATCTCACGTGTCGCAGATACCCTCGTAGCCGCATATCCAAACGCAGGTCTTCCGAACGAGATGGGCGAGTACGATGAACAACCGGGCGAGACTGCTGGAGAAGTAGGTAAATGGGCTCAAGACGGGATCGTAAACATCTTGGGCGGGTGCTGCGGTACAACTCCAGACCACATCGAGGCAATTGCAAAGGCAATTGAAGGTGTTTCGCCGCGGATCCCGGCTGCTGCCGGAAACACGATGAGATTATCGGGATTAGAGCCGTTCGAATTGGCGTGACGCAGGTTGTCCCGGTAGTTAAGGACAACCCGAGCATTCATCATGCAGTTGTTGAATGCTGCGCTTGAAACTCTCGATCAGCTTTTAGTTCGCGCGCCGCTTGGAGCGTGATCGCGCTCGCCGATTTCAAGAATAGGCTCGCGAGGAGGATAGCAACGACGAGGTCAGGCCATGCCGAGCCGGTTAGCGCTACCAGTCCGCCCGCCAAAATGACGCCGACATTTCCGATCGCGTCATTTCGTGAGCAAAGCCAAACTGATCGCACGTTGCTATCGCCGTCACGCCACCGCAGCAGTATCATGACGCTAGCCGCATTTGCTGCGAGCGCCATGAACCCAACGATGCCCATCGTGGACGCTTCCGGGGGTGAGCCATCTAATACCCGTAATGCGGTCATCCCAAGAACGGCCATTGCGATCATAGCCAAAGACGCGCCCTTGAAAAGAGATGCGTATGCGCGCGTGCGAACGCTAGCACCAATAACCATCAGACTGAGCGTGTAGGTCGCCGTGTCTTCTGCAAAATCCAGTGCGTCCGCTTTCAATGCCTGAGACCCAGAGATCATGCCCGAAGACATCTCGACGACAAACATGACCGCATTGATCGCGATGACCGCTAGCAATGCGCGCCGGTAGGCCGGTGACGCTCCATCAAAGGTCTTGTTCTCGCAGCACCCACTCATTGGATGGTTCTCCTTAAGCGACTCGATTTTTCCAACCCTACAGTCTACAGTCACTGTAGAGGCAAGCCCGAAAGAGAATTACGCATGAAACCCATGACAATCGGCCGACTATCGAAGGCAGCGGACGTCAAGGTCACGACAATCCGGTACTATGAATCCATAGGTCTAATGGGGACACCCGATCGGAGTGAAAGTGGTCAAAGGCTATATGGCAAGGGGGCGGTTCAGCGTCTTTCTTTCATTAGGCATGCGCGTGATCTTGGCTTCCCAATGGAGGCGATACGCGACCTGATCGAACTGCAGACAGAGCCCGATCACAACTGTTCTACGGTCGACGCGATTGCTCGGCGCCAACTCGCCGATGTTCGAAAACGTCTCAATCAGCTTGAAGCCCTGGAAGCCGAGCTCAAACGTATGATTGCTTCCTGCGAAGGTGGGAGTGTCGATAAATGCGGTGTAATGGCGGCGCTCAATGATCATGGCGAATGCATTCATGAGGAGCATGAACGCATTCAGGCGATGTGAAATAGCGCTTGCAGCTACAGCCACTGTAGGTGGTAAACGGATCCGAGAAAGAAGGGTCACTATGCGAATTTTTCTTATCGTCATGAGCCTTATCTGGGCACCTGCGGCGGCTGCTGAAACTCCGCCCGAAATGGTCGTGAGCGCTTGGGCGAGTGGTGACTCAGCTTCGGCATGCGATGCAAAACCGATTACGCTATTTATGTCCGATGGCGTGGTTGCGGTTTTCTTATCCAAGGACAGCGCTTTGCACTCGCTCGGCACCTGGGCTGTGAACGATGATAAGCTGACCATGCCCCATAATGATTTTCCGCTAAGCGGCAGCAGGCAATCAAAAGAGCCTGTCAATTTGACCATTCTGGAACTCAGCGAAACGCAATTCATCACACAGAATGCCGATGGCATTGAACGGAAGAGATTTCGGTGTCCGGACATCAAAATAACGCTTGGTCACGACCATGACGGTCATGGAAATCACTGAGTGAGATCAAAGACTATTGATGATGCAGTCCAAGCTGATGAGCTATTCAGTCTTTTCGAAATTAAGGTTTTTCGTTGTGGCGCTAGTCGTAGCAACATTTTCGCTTGTTCCGGTGGCGTCGGCAGCACACTTTGACGACGACTCAACCGTTGCTTGCAAAGTCGAGCATAGCGAAGAGTCTCATTCAGAAAGTGAAACGGATGAACATGATCATGAAGATCATGCGCATCAGTGCGGGCAGTGCCATGTCCACATTCTTCGAGGGGAACCTGACGCTTCGGCTTTCTTCGGGCTCGCGTATGACAAAGAACGTCTAATGTTGAATGACGGCGATTTGTCTCGTTCTTTGAGCACACTATTCCGTCCACCGAGACGCTGAATCTGTTTCCGCGAACGTGAGCGATCACGTTCACACTCCAACAGAATTCGGATTTAAAAAATGTCAAAACTCCTATCTGGCTCAACCGCGCTCATCACGCTGGCATTGTTAGGCCAACCCGTGGCGCTGTCTCAAGAAGACACGCTGGAAGAACACACTGAACACGATCATCATGAAGATCACGATTATCATGAAGCTCATGACGACGAGGCTCATGATGACCACGACGATGAACACGATCATAGCAAAACGCTTGAAACGATTATCGTTCAAGCCACTCGGTCAGGCCGCTTGCTCCAAGATGAACCGATGCGCGTTGAAGTCATTCCGCGCGAAGAAATCGAGGAAAAAGCGATCATGCGCCCGGGAAACATCGCGACGCTTGTGAATGAAACCGGCGGCATTCGCGTTCAAGTAACGTCGCCTGCGCTCGGATCCGCAAATGTGCGTGTCCAGGGTTTGTACGGGCGCTATACGCAGCTACTCGCGGACGGACTGCCGCTTTATGGTGGTCAAGCTTCGTCGCTCGGTTTGCTGCAAATTCCACCAACCGACCTCAGGCAGGTTGAAGTGATCAAAGGCTCTGCCACGTCGCTTTATGGTGCTTCGGCTTTGGGCGGTGTTATCAATCTGGTGTCTCGCCGACCAAGCGATGAACCCGAAAGTGAAGTCTTGCTCAACTTGACGTCTCGCGACGGGCAGGACCTCACTGCCTATACCTCAACCGCGCTTTCAGACTCGATTGGTGTTTCGTTGACCGCGGGCGCTCACCGACAAGGTATTCAAGACTTCGACGGCGATGGTTGGATCGACATGCCAAGCTACGAGAGATGGACCGCGCGCCCTCGTTTATTCTGGCAAGGCGAGAGTGGGGCTGAGGTTTACGCCACGCTTGGGTTTATGACCGAAGAACGCGAAGGGGGCACGCGGGACGGCTTCACTGTTCCTGACGGCACCTTCTTTCCGCAAGACCAAGACACGTTGAGATATGACGGCGGGCTAATCGCCGACATTCCGCTGACTGACAGTTTGGAGGGGCAAGTTCGCGCTTCCGGCATGGTTCAGGAACATGATCACCGTTTTGGCGCACTGATCGAAGAAGATCAGCACGAGAGTTACCTTTTGGAAGCTTCCGTTTCTGGCGCAGAAGGAGGAACGAACTGGGTTGCTGGCGTGGCGTGGCAATCGGAGATTTATAGCTCCGACACATTCCCGGCGTTTGACTACACATACGATGTGCCGGGTATTTTTGGTCAGATCGATCACGATTTTACGAGCGAGCTCTCAGTCTCGGTAAGCGGTCGATTTGATGATCATAGCGAGTACGGTTCTCAATTCAGTCCGCGCGTCTCTGTTCTCTATCGCCCTGGAAATTGGACGTTTCGAGGATCAGTCGCTGACGGTTTCTTTGCGCCGACACCCTTCGTCGAAGAAATTGAAGCGGCGGGTCTTTCTCGCTTAGAACCATTGTCTGGGATTGTCGAAGAGACTGCGCAAACAGCATCACTCGATATCGGATATCGACAGGGCGGGATTGAAGCCAATGCGACTTTCTTCGCATCCGACGTGGATGGTGTAACCCGCCTTGAAGCTTTCGCGAGTGTGCCTGGAGGTG
>JBCBGJ010000131.1:0-6734 GCA_038526925.1 Pseudomonadota bacterium | reverse complement strand
GGTGTGAACCGTCTTCAGCAGATCAGGCAAATCCGTCGCACTAATTGCGTTATTGCTTACATAGGCTGTTACAATGTCTGTTGCTTGAGAAAGCAAGTCTAGTTTCGAAATAGTGTGCGCAGTATCTGTCATCATGATTAAGCCGTACAGATTGCGAGATCTAATTGTCCAATCGATTACACAGTAATTTTATTAGATTTCATATTTTTACCAAACCATGCGTCATCGTTTCATAATATGATCTAACTTTACTCCAAAAAATTACACTATCACGTAGTATTTTGGATACCAAGACAATATTTCGAGACTCAGAGATGCGAGATTGTTACTCTGGCGCAGGCCAGTTTGGGGTTCTTTTTTCCAGAAAGGCTTTGATTGCTTCTTTATAGGCGGGTTGTTTGACCATCTCTGAAAGCAACCGATTTGCCTCGTCCACCGATGCCCCAACGTCGCGGTGGTAATCCAAATAGGTCTGGCGCTTTGATTGGTGCAATGCACCGGGTGAAACCCGCGTAATCATATCAAGCACATAAGCTCTGGTGACCTTCAACAACTGGTCTGGCGCAGCCAGTTGATGAACCAGACCGATCTCATGGGCTTCATCGGTTAGGAACTTGCGGCTGGACAGAAGCAGCTCTGTTGCCCGCGCGCCGCCAATCAGACGGGGCAGGAGCCAAGATAATCCATACTCTGCGGGTAAATTGAGGGGGCCATGCGCGGTTGTCAGTTTCGCCCCCGGGACAGCAAAGCGGATATCGGCATAACAGGCGAGCACCAATCCCACGCCAGCCGCGGCGCCATTGATCGCGGCAATCACGGGTTTGGAGAGCGCAAAGTGATACGCGAAATCGGCGCGAAAGCTCTCAAAGCTTGGGTCGCCAGGTGTGACCAAGTCGGGCGCTGTTCCAGCATCATAGCTGCCAGATTTTGAGTGTCCGTCGAGCGCTTTTGAGTCGCCGCCCACGCAGAACCGGTCTCCCGCGCCCGTGACGATGATCGCGCGCACGTCGCGGTCTTTTTCCGCTTGGTCCAAGAGGTGGCGATACTCGGTGTGCATCCGCCCGGTCCAGGCATTGCCGCGATGTGGGCGGTTCAAGCAAATCGTCGCGATTTGCTCTGCCACCTCATAGGTTGTCGCTTTCAGATCCATGCCTGTACTTTCGTGCGTTATGAAAAGTCCAAGCCTTTAAACTCGCCGCTTTCACGCCATGCCGCAATATGGGCGAAATAGGCTTTCGCGCCGCCTGGATGTCCAAGGCCGTGGCGGTTTTTCTCGGTGAGGCCAGCCCCTTCATTATTGTAATAGCCGGGCGTGCACTCGGTATTGCCGATCAGCATGCCTTGTCCGCTCAGCACCATCTCTACCCAAGCATCTTGCGCCTCCTGGCTTGGCTCGATCGTCCTAAATTCTCGGGACTCGGCATGGGCAACAATGGTGCTGATCGTGTCTGCGTGATCGACAATATTATGCGGCACGTTCGAGATCAGGTTCGCCGCTTGGCTTGGCTGCACAATAAAAGCGTTGGGGAAGCCATTCACATGCACACCGTGCAAAGTTCGCATGCCATCCTCCCAGGCTTTTGAGAGGCTGAGGCCGTCTCGGCCAACCGGGTCAAAGCCGGCGCGCTCTGTATATTCGGAACCGACCTCGAAGCCGGACGCATAGACGATGCAATCGACTTCGTATTCTTTGCCATTGGCGATCAGACCGGTCTCGGTGATCTCCGAGACGCCTTGACCATCTGTATGGACCAGCTGTGTGCCGGGCTCATTGAAGGCCTGCAGATACTGATCGTGGAAGCAGGGGCGTTTGCACAATTGGCGATACCAGGCTTTCAGCTCCTCAGCCGTCTTGTCGTCCTCGACCACAGTCTCGCAGCGTTGACGGATCTCCTCCATCTTCTCGAAATCGGCATCTTCAAACGCTTGCAGCAAAGAGTCCGGCGTCCATTGTGTGGGCGGCAATTGGCGGACTTTCTCCCGGATGCGCCGGGACAGTTCGGTCCAGCCATCCATGACATAGTCTTCTTCTGGGAACCCTTGAGACTGGTTATCGACGAAATTGTCGAACCAGCGCTTTTGCCAACCAGGGGTCGCGATCGAGTCGAACCAGTCTGGATCGATCGGCTCATTGTTGCGCACATCAATGGAGGATGGCGTGCGCTGAAACACGAGGAGTTCTTTTGTGGCCTTTGCGAGATGCGGCACAGCTTGAACTGCGGTCGCGCCGGTGCCGATAATTGCAACGCGCTTGTCGCCAAGCTTGTCCATCGGGGCGCCGTCCGGGCTGCCGCCGGTATAGCCATAGTCCCAGCGACTGGTGTGGAAGGACTTGCCTTTGAACTTTTCGATCCCGGCGATGCCAGGCAGTTTCGCGACATGTAGGGGCCCGGTGCCCATGCCAATGTATTTCGCGGTGAAGGCGTCGCCGCGCGAGGTTTTGACAAGCCAGCGAGACGTGTCTTCTTGCCATTCCAATCCGGTGACTTCGGTATGGAAGAGCGCATCTTCGTAGAGATCGAATTGCGTGCCGATCCGTCCGCAATGGGCGCGGATTTCTGGCGCGTGCACATACTTTTCCGTCGGCATGTGACCGGTTTCTTCGAGCAGCGGTAGATAGATCATTGAGGCTGTATCGCACTGCGCGCCCGGGTATCTGTTCCAATACCAAGTGCCGCCAAAATCACCGCCTTTTTCAATGATCCGTACACTGTCTATGCCAGCTTCTTTCAGCCGTGCGCCGACAACCAGGCCCGCAAAGCCGCCGCCAATGAAGGCAAAGGTGACGTGATCAGTGACCGGATCGCGGTCTTTCCAAGGGGTGTAAGGATCCGCCGCAAGATCTTCAAACCGCCCTTCGAGCCGGACATATTGATCATTGCCATCGGCGCGCACG
Organism: Pseudomonadota bacterium; assembly: GCA_038526925.1. Taxonomy (GTDB): domain Bacteria; phylum Pseudomonadota; class Alphaproteobacteria; order Caulobacterales; family Hyphomonadaceae; genus Henriciella. The sequence goes on along the minus strand of JBCBGJ010000131.1, from coordinate 3,838 downwards.
CGTTTGTCACGCTCCTCCGCATATTTCTTTTTGAGGGCGTCTTTATCCAGTGTCGTCGCGGTCATGATTTTCCTCCGGCAGGCATTATGTGTCCCAGTCTTTACGGCAGGGAAGCCAAGGATATTCCCGCGCTCTAGTCCGGCTGACCTAGCGATAGCCTGTTCCAGAACGACCTTTCTCGGTACAGTTCGATCGGCCGACCGCACCACAAAAGGCAAATATGCCATTGCGAATGTCGGCTTCGGGAGGAAAAAATGAGCGAGCCGAAAGAGACGCGAAAAGCGCCAACTTCAATTATGGAAGTCTCTGCCTATGACCCAGAGGCGCGTAACGATCCGCACCCAAAAATGAAGCAGTTGCGCGAAACGCACCCCGTTTTGCGCGACGAGCCGCTTAAGACTTGGCTTCTGTCACGCTATGACGATGTGCGCGCCACGGTGAACGACCGGACCTTTGACCGGCATCCAAGCAATGCTGAACCGGGTTCGATGTTGAGCATGTTGGGGGATCCTGATGATCCAGAAGGTAAGCGCTCCAGCATTCTTTTTCTGGATGACCCGGACCATGCGCGAAACCGTTTGCCGCTGGTCAAAGCCTTCTATGCGCGGATCAAAAAAATGGAGCCAGAGATCGAAGTGATCATCGATCGCATAATCGATGCGGCGCCCGCCTCGGGCCGGTTCGACTTGATGGAGCATATTGCGGTCCCGCTGCCGATTGCCATTATCGCCCATATTCTCGGCGTCGACGAAAACCGGTTGGAAGAGTTTCGCGATTGGTCTGAAGGCGTGATCCTGGGGCTCAATCCCGCCCGTTCGGATGAAGAGACGACCTATATGACCGCGAGCGCCGACAAGCTGAACGCCTATTTTACGCAATTGATGGATGAACGCCGGCTCGCGCCACAAGACGACCTGATCAGCGACATGGTACAAGCGCAAGCCGATGGCGGCGATTTTGATGATGATGAGCTGCGCACGAATTTGCAGGCGCTGCTGGTGGGCGGTAATCTGACAACGACCGATCTGATCGGTAACGGCGTTTGGCTGTTCCTCAACCACCCGGACCAATTAGAAGCGCTGAAAGCCGATCCGTCTTTGGCAGCGCAAGCGGTCGAGGAGGTCCTGCGCTTCGAGGCCCCAGTTCAGGCGACCTCCCGCGTTGTTTCAGAAAATCGCGACGTCGCGGGTTGCCCGATGAAGAAAAGCCAGCCGGTCTTTATGCTGCTTGCGGCGGCCAATCGTGATCCGTCAAAGTTTGAGGCGCCAGAAGTGTTCGACATCACGACCAAACGCGCCTCGCATATGTCATTTGGGGGCGGGGCCCATATCTGTATTGGCGCGCCGCTGGCCCGGATCGAAGCGCGCCGGGTCTATCAGAAACTGTTTGAGAGATACCCGAACATGTCGCTACCCAAACAGGATATCGTTTGGCGCGCCCTACCGTTTTTTCGCGGCATAGAGCGATTGGACGTCGAGGTTTAGCTAGTCAAAGACTGTTTCAAGCGAGCGATCACACCGGTCATTTCAGGTCGCGTCAGAGAGAACACAATCTTATCGACCCAAACGCCATCGGCATTACGCTCAAAGTTCCGAAACACTGCTTCTTGGGTTGGCCGGATCGCTGATAGCCCGTCTAGGATGTAATCGTTGCGTGTGTTGACCTGCCACTCGATCCGCTTCGCCCGCCAGTCATAGGCGCGTTCGATCATAGCGAGTTGGCCTGCCAGATAGAGATCTGGACTGGTCAAAGAAGGAGGGTGCCAAGTGAGCGCGTTGCGGACCCGTCGATGGATTTTGTTGATTTCATTGAAGCCCGTCACGCCCGCGAAGGCACCATCGCTTTGGCGGAACAATACAAACGTCGCCATTGCCCCCGACTTTTGAAGATCGAGGACGAATTTGAAATAGTTTTTCAGTGTACTGCCGCCGCGCAGAGCCGGCATCCATTTCCAAATTGAATCTTCGATTTCGGAGTCAAAGATCACCTCCCGATGCGCTTCCGTGATCGGGTCTAAGCGAACAATTGCGTTCTGTAGTCCAGGCGCTGAAAGTTCCATACGTAACTCTTTAAAGTCCTGGACAGTTCAGCACGCAGCGACGGAGGTCGCAAGGAATTCCCATCTATAGGGCGCGCTTTTTTAAAGCCGCATTAGGCTGGCGAGATTGTTCTTCTGCATGTCTGAGGAACCACCAACGATCGGCATACCTAATAGATCGCGGACATGCCGTTCCATATCATAGGCATCCGATAGGGCGTAAGCGCCCATGACTTGCTGGCAGGTTGTAGCGATCTCTACCGCCGTATCTGCGACGTACAATTTCGCCATAGACGTCTCGATGCTGCAGGGCTGTCCGGTCTGCGCGAGGTAGGCGCCGTGATAGAGCATATGCCTTGCCGCTTGCAGTTTCGTCCGTGCGGTGACGAGCTTATGGCGGATCGCTTGGTGCTGCGAGATGGGTTTGCCGAATTGCTCGCGCTCCTGCGCATATTGCCAGGCTTCTTCGACAGCGGCGCGGGCAATGCCGTAAGCGACAGCCGTGATCTCGATCTTTTCGACATCCAGCGCGCGACCGGCCAGCAGCTTCCAGCCTTTGTTCCAATTCGCCTCGCCGCCAACAATTGCCGACTTCGGCAGGCGGACATTGTCGAAATAGACATCCATGGATTTGGTGTAGCGCAGATTGGAATGCTCAATCCCCTGCATCGTGACGCCCGGTGCATTGGTCGGGATGAGCAGGAAAGTGAGGTTCTTATAGCGATCCTCCGGCGGGCCAGAGCGGGTTAGGCAGTAAATGTAATCAGACCAATCTGCGCCTGTGCACCAACGCTTTGCGCCATTCACGACGATCTCATCGCCTTCCATCGCGCTGCGAGTCTCAACGCTGGCCAGATCGCCGCCAACATTTGGTTCTGACAAGCCATAGCAAAGGAACATCTCGCCGCGTGCCAGCTTGGGTAGGAATTCGGCCTTTTGTTCGTCCGAGCCATTTTCAGCGAGGTTCATCCCACCATAGAAAGCGGCGTGAATGTACGGCCCAGCGAGAAATGCTCCGGCTTGGCAAAGCTCATCGATCACCGCGGTCGCGCCAATAATGTCCTGGCCCATTCCGCCATATTCTTCCGGAATGGTCAGGCCGATTAGACCCATCTCAGCAATCTGCTTGAACGTATCGCGCGGCCAGGTGGACTGGCGATCCCATTCACGGCGTTTCTCGCGCGGGGCATGCTCGCTCACAAAGCGCTGAAGCTGGCGCCGGATCTCAGTGATATGGTCAGGTTCGTTCGCGAAATAGCTCATCTCTAAATCTCTTATGTGTCAGGGCTCGATCTGCGCGAGCCTGATCAGGTAACCGTCTGGGTCTTGCACGACAAATTGTGTCTGTGAAACCGTGTCGTCGCGTCGCTGGTAGGCTTTGGTCTCAAGCGATAGAAAGAACACGGCGCCCGCTTTTTCGCACGCCGCGTAGAGCGCGCGCACATCCTCGACCATGATTTGCAAATTCATGCCGCGCCCAAACGGCCGCTCAAGCGATCCGGTCAGCCATGTCCGCCCAATCGGTTCTTCTATCATCAGCGAGACGGCGCCGCGCGAGAGGTACGCAAAGCGCTCTTCAGGCCGACCATACTCCACCTCAAACCCAAGCAGGCCGCAATAGAAGTCTAAGCTGGCACCGAGGTCAGAAACATAGAGTTCGGGAGTAAGGGACTGCGCCATAGATGGACACTTAGCCTGCGTTGAAGACCTCGGAAACAGGCTTGATTGGTTCCGGTGGGATGACGGGTTCCGCGAGTCGTTTCGACCACCACGTCGTGTCGCGCCATGCACCATGCTTGA
>JBCBGJ010000130.1:0-6748 GCA_038526925.1 Pseudomonadota bacterium | reverse complement strand
TTTGGAAGATTGGGGCGAAGGGGATCGAACTTGGCCTGCCGGGTCCGTGATCGCTGTTGATTTACAAACTCTGGATGATCCGACGCTTGTGCTCGACGCTAATCAGGCGAAGTGGGTAAATTCAAGCTGGCCTTCCCAGTTCACGCCGGACGCCATCTACATGGCGGTCTTAGAAAACGGGGCGCAGTCCATCTATCGTGCGCAACGCGGTTCTGACGGATGGGCCCTCGCGCGTGTTCTGGGCGATGGAGAGGTTATCACTCAGCTGGTATCGGGAGACCCAGCCGGCACGACAGTTTTCGCGACGCTTGAATCTGCTCTGAGCGAACCAACCCTTTTGCAGATTCAAGACGGGCAAGTGCTTCGTGAAGCCCGTCAAGGTCGATCTTACTTCTCAACAGACAGCCTTAAAGTCGATCGATTGACCGCGACAGGAGCTGACGGAGTAGAGATCCCCTATTGGCGGATATCTGATCCCAACCGACCCTCCGATAAAGGTCAGACCCCACCGACAATTCTATATGGCTATGGGGCGAGCAATTCCCCCACATTGCCTGAATATAATGCTGAGGCTGGGCGCCTTTGGATCAATCGCGGAGGCGCATATGTCGTAGCGCAGGTTCGCGGCGGCGGTGAGTATGGGCCGAATTGGTACAATAACGGATACGGCGACGGTCGTGATGTTCCTCTTCAGGATTTCATTGCGATCGCCGAAGATCTCGTCGAACGGGATTTGGCGTCGCCGCAGTCGCTTGGGCTAGATGGAACCTCTGATGGCGGGCGTTTGGTTGCCGGGGCCGCTTTGCTGCGTCCTGACTTATTCGCGGCAGTCGTAAGCCGGGATGGTGCGGTCTTTGTGGAAGCCGGCATTCAAGGCGGGTCGCCGATCCTTGCAGACGATCTAGACCTTTTGAAAACGCGCGCCGGGCGTCGACTGGCGGACCGATATTGGCCAGACCGTTTGTTCGATACCGCACGCGGCTGCGCCCCGATGCTCTTAACCTCATGGCGCGGCGATCAACGGGTACCTGCCACTCAGTCTCGTGCTCTCGCCGCCAAACTACTCGAGGCCGGATGCGACGTGCTGCTGATAGAGCGCGAGGGCGGCAATCATGCGACTACCGATGCCGAGTTGCTGGCGAGCGTTTACGGATATTTCGCCGACCGTCTGGGCTTAGACTAGCTTTCACGGCGCTTCGAGAGAATCGAACGCAGACCGATAAGCGATCAGTTCGAATCGCCCAGCTTTTTGTCCCAGCTGGTACATACGAAGTCACATTCAATTCTGGCAAGTCGGCGTCTCTTTCAGAGCCATTAAGGAGAATCGGCATGAATAGAATTGAACGAATCGCACTGGGTATGTCTGCGCTGTTTGCGGTTACCGCATGCGGAGCGGCTGATCAGGCGCGCGCAGAAAGTCAGCCAGAGCTCAAAATGAGCTACGCGGAGAAATGTATTGAACGCGGCGGGGATGAAACAGTCTGCACCTGCCTCGGCAACGCATACAAAAGCGAGCTCAATGATGATTTGTACGCCATTCTAACACTAAATTTCATTGGTGATACTGACGCTGCATCAAAACGCACTTCTGACTATATTTCTTCAGACCCCAGCGCTGCAGCAGAAATGGGAAACGCTCTGAGTGCGGCCACCGAGAAAGCCAGCGCGAAATGCGGCTAGGTTAACGGTCATCTGATTTCTCATTGTTTCCGACGCTCGACGCCGGACGGCTCTGCTGCCCCTCTGCAATTCAGCCGTCCGGTATTTTCAGCAAAAATCATCTCATTCTGCGGAATGTACCATTTGGGATATGAACCCGCCGCCCGGATCTCCGTAGACGGTCCTCATTATCGAAATGAAAGGACCAATTCGGTGACAAGATCTTTGAAAACCAAATTACTAGCAGCAGCTTTAGTTGCAGGGCTTTGCGTTTCCGGCGCGCAAGCGCAAGGCTTTGGTGACCGGCTCAAAAAGCTCGCAAAAAAAGAAGCCGCAGAGAAAGTTGAAGACACGATCGGCAACGCTTCTGTGCAGTCTGCTCCAACGACATCGGTCGGCGGTGCCAGCGCATCCGGCGGCGCCTCAGTCGCACCACCCTCACAAGAGTTGATGGACCTTACCCAGTGTTCAGACCTCAAAGTCTCGAATGTGATGGTTGGCAAACTTGGCGAGTTCACATTTCAGCAAGGGCTATCCCAAGAAGAGAGAACGGGTTTCATCAACCGAAGAACCGTCACGCCCACAAATGGCTGCATTCTACCATCGCTTGATTCCTATGAGGCGATTTACATGGAAGTCGATACTGCGAAGTTCAAAGCAATGGGCAGCTTTGAACTACAATGCGTGAACAGCGCGACCAAGAAAAACGCGAATGACCCGCTTCCCACCCGGGGAATGAGTCACATTTCCGAGAAACATATGATGCTCAATTGCGGAAACTCCGAGGGGATTGAGCAATGCATCAGCGGCTCAAATTCAGACCGCGCAAACGCTTGGGCAGAAGTTCTTAAATCTCGCGGAACAACCATGTTGAGCGTGCACGCGCCTGTCTATCACAATGACCCAGGCACGAATATTTATTGTCAGTACTACAACCCAAATTCTGGGAAGAGTCTGTTTGGCTTCCAGTTCTTGCGCCGCGACGGATAAGCGCCAATCCACTCCTTCTTTAACGGGGTGGTGGCGTCTTACCCGCTCATCACCCCCTACTCTCCCAACTTTTTGAGGAATACCAAAATGACCCTCGAGCGAATTTCCATTGGAATTCTGGGCGCAGCCTTCTTAGCGAACGCGGCCATGGCTCAAACCAATGCCGCATGCGTTGGAATTGCTGACCATGTGCAAACCGTTCTGGAGAACGGTGCGGCAAGCGACGACTCACTGGACCCTAGTCTACAAAAGTTCAAAGACGCGCAAGCAGCCGCATTGGATTTGAAAATCCAACAAGCGGCGGAAGGCTACGGATTGGACGCAGATTCTATGCGCGCTGAATCAGCGCAAGAATTAGCGACCATGAAAGAACAACTCACAGCGCGCTATGGTGACGACAAGCTCTACCAAGACTATGTCGTGATGCTGACCAATTGTGTGAGAGCATCGAGCGAAGTTGAGATGGGACAAACCCAAGCTGAGTTTATGAATACCATAAACGCACTTCGGCGTATCATCGGGTAACTGAGATCGATTTTAAAATAGTCGGGGTGCGTGTCTTCGGTCGAAGCGAAGCACTCGCCCCGATTGAACTGGGTTGATGATGCAAGAAGTTTGACCAATCCTTGGCTGCCATAACTAGGCTTGTTTCCTTCACTATGGCGCTCTACCTCCCACGCTTTTCGCGTAAGAAAGTTTGATCGAGATGTCAGAAGATCAAAAAACTGACCTTATCAAAATGGCCTACGCCATGGTTGTTGAGCCACAGAAGCTCGAGGAGCTGGACAAGCTGCTCGGACAACGTTTGGCGAGCCACTACACAACCGAGGCGGACCATACACAAAGCGATGACCTTCTCAACGAAGTCGCGAGCCATTTCGAGCACGCGCTGGATCTGTTTGAGAAGCAACAAAGCAGCGAGCTCACAGGACAATCGGTGGGGCAACGCGAAGGCGCGCGTGAGCGGTCTGATTGGCTCCTCATCGAAAGCGATGGGTTGATCCGCGCATTGGGCGTTGATGCCGGGGCGCGGTTTGGTATCGAAGCTGGCTCACGATTGCCGACCGACCTCTTTGAGAGAGGCGAGTTCAGCGCATTTCTCAAACACACTAAAACGGCCGCAGAGCTGGGATCACACCCTCCAATCGTATTCAAATTGGTGCATCCAAAAACTTACAGACAGTGCCGCTACGTCCTCAAGTGGGATGCGTCTGACCCAGATGGCCCAGTTGGCTTTGCCATCCCACTAAATCTGAACTGGACCGATCGAACTGGAAGAGCATTTGGGCGGGCTTTCGAACTCACTGGCGCCGAACTTTCCATCTCTCGCGCTTTAGTAAATGGGGTCAGCTTGCGCGAACTGTCTGAGGAACGGGGACGGTCAATTGGGACGATTAGAAACCAGACCAAAGGACTATTGTCGAAGCTAAACCTGTCCTCGCAATCCGAGCTCATTTCACTTTACTCTGGCTTCAGTAAAATCTCCGAACTCGATCACCTGGGAAAGATTCGAGCCTTTAGTGGCGATGATTTGCGCGTGATTTCAGAGTTCAAACTCTCAAATGGCAATAATATTAGCTACGATGTTTACGGGGCGACTGATGGACGGCCAGTCTTGTTTTTACATCCGATGTTTGGAGGGACGGGGCTCACTCAACCGATGAAAGACGCGGTGCTCGCGAACAATCTAAAACTGATCATGCCGTGGCGACCTTACTATGGCGACACCGATGGGGTTGGCGAAGGCATGGAAATGCTCGTCGCATTCGCGAAGAGCCTCCCGGAGCTGCTGGATCACTTCGGGATCGACGCTTGCCCCTTATTGGCAGCGAATGGCGCAACTCCATTAGCGTTTGCCGCGCTACGATTCTGCCGGCCTAGAATTACCAAGATGGTGCTGACGGGTGCAAATGTGCCGCTCACGCGTAAAGAACAATTTTGGGCGATGGGGTATCATCAGAGAGTTCCCCTATACCTTGCACGCCATGCTCCAAAACTCGTGGAAATGTATATCCGATCGGTGATTGCTAAGCTCGATGCCGGTTATGATGAAGCATATGGTCGACGCTACTTCTCAGACTGCAGCATCGATTTGGACACCCTGCTCTCTCCTGAATACAAACAGAATGCTCGTGAGGCGCTCAGCTATACTTACATCAAGTCCTACATTTCGAGCGTGCAGGAATTGGTGACGAACTCCATGGACTGGTCGGAACTGGTAACCCCTACAGATTGTCCCATCACGCTGTTCACCGGCGAAGCCGACACGGTTCACAATCCCGAAATGGTAAAGCCGTTCGTTGATCAGCATGAGAACATACAGCTGCGGATCGTGCCGAACGCGGCAAGCCTGATCATCGCCCAAAAACCAAATCTAATTTTTGGATCAATATGATGAGACAAAACAGGTGGAACTGGACGTTGCAGACCCGTTCTTGTTGCCAAAGCTCAACAGAGGCGTCTGAGCTGTGAAACGCACGATCAATGACCAAGACTATCTCGTTAAAAGGTTTCCGAGCGTGGGCTATGCGTTCTGGGTCCTCAACCCAATCATCGCCATCAACGAGCTTATGCTCGGTCAACGAATTCCCGAAGAAACCTTGGTCGAAGAAAGTGTCGAACTCGATGCTCCACCAAAGGAGTATGTTGAGTGCCCATCATGCGGCCATCTGACTGACCTAAATCTATGGTCTCAAGCTGGAGCTAAATTTAGAAATTGGTTTGGTCTGGCCTGCCCCAATTGCGGATCGACGCTTCCAACCTGCCAGAATGTGTGGTCGCGTTTGATTACACTCGTGCTCTTTCCCCTTGTGACTGTTCTAAAAGATCGATTTCAAAGCCGCGCGCTTGCCGAGCAGCTGCAAAAATTACGACGCGTAGAGACCGATAAACAGCTCGGCGATGCCTCCTTCAAGGCACTAAGGCTCGGCGTCTCATTCGGTGCCGCCATGGCAGTATTTTTGTCTTTCGCGTCTTTGGTCGAACTGGGAAAAATCCTTCCAGCTATTGTCATAGGCCTCGTGGGCGGAAGCCTTTCAGGTCTTCTGTTTGGAGGGCTAATGCACGTCTTCAGAGGTAAGATTTAGCCGCCGCGAGTTAAGCGAGCAGAGACACGAAAGCAGTCCATTTTGGAAGGCTTCCAGAACCCCTCTTGATTCAAACGAGATACAAAGACCTGGGCTTCGACGTCGAACGACCGACGATCGAAACTCCACTTAAACATCTCGTCCTAATGCCAAAGCGAGCGAGACATATTGATCGAGCCGCGCACGACGCGTTCGCGCGAGTTCAGCTTGTAGCGACGCGACACGCTGCTGGATGGACAGTACGTTGAGCAAATCGCTCTCACCGAGCTCGTAGCGAAACCGTGAAAACTGCAAAGCATCTTCAGCTTCAGAAAGTGCATTTGAAAGAAATACTTCTCGGCGGTCGAGCACGCGGCCACGGTCTAGTTCGGCTTCAACTTCATTGAAGGCGTCGAGCACAAGCAATTGGTAGTTTGCTAAAGCGATCTCAGCATCCGCTTCTGCAGCTTCGATCCGCGCGCGGCGAGCGCCGCCGTCAAATACAGCTTGAGTGGCGTTCACCAGCAAACTCGCAGCAAGTGCCGATGGATCGAACAGATCTTCAATCGCGGTGTTGGTCCCATCGAAATTCGCTTGAGCGCTCAAGCGCGGCAACAAATCAGCACGTGCACTCCGTGTGCGGGCATATTGTCCGAGCAAAGTAAGTTTCGCCGAGCATACATCTGGACGACGTTCTAGGAGGTCCGCGGGCTTCCCAATGAGCGACCCGATCGGCCGGGTTGGAGCCTCAGATCCCACTTCCAAACTTGCCGCCGGATATCGTCCGATTAGAATTTCGATGGCGCGGCTCGCATCACGTTGAACTCTCTGCGCAAGATCCAGGCTTGCCCGAGAGGTTTCGACGTCGGCCTTAATCAATGCGATGTCTTCGCTAGACCGCAATCCGCGCTCGAACTGAATTGAAACAAACCCCAGCGTCTCTTCCAGGCTTTCCAGATTAGATTGCTCTATGTCAGCGAGGCAGATGCCCGGGCTGCCGACGCCGCAGACGCCGACTTCAAAGCCACACAGCA
>JBCBGJ010000129.1:0-6758 GCA_038526925.1 Pseudomonadota bacterium | reverse complement strand
CAGCGTCGCTAAGGCTCAAACGACTTTGCGGTATTGGAACTGGTCCCTGTCTTCGGCCTTTTCGCCGAGCAGTTCAAAAGACTCCAACCTCGCTTCCGAGCAGGCAAACGACGAATCCACATTCTCAACAGCACGCCGAACGGCAAGCCTGGTTTTCGGGAAGTAAGCAATTTTTCTCACATGACTGGTCGGTTTTGACTGGTCAAAAGTTGATTCCAGCTCTAGTTGCGCCTCTGATTGAGTAAGATTAGGGAGCGCTGAGCGCGTGGGCTACTTTCTTGGATTGATTGTTGTTCTGGTTGCGCTTTGGACCGGCTTATCGGGCGAGTATACGCTGACGAAGCCCTTGATCGCGAGCCTCGGTGCGATTTCCATTCTGCTCTCTGGTATCCTCGCCTACCGGTTTGATATCCTTGATCGCGAAGGGTCTCCGTATGCGCGGCTTCCACAATTGTTGGCCTATTGGGCTTGGCTGGTGGTTGAAATCTTCAAAGCCAATTGGGTCGTTATCAAAGCTTGTTTGCGGTCCAACCTCGATATCAACCCTGCTTTGGTGAAAGTAAAAACCGGCTGTGAGAGTGACCTCGCGCGAACGGTTTTTGCAAACTCCATCACGCTAACGCCGGGCACGGTAAGTGTTGAGGTTGAAGGGAATAAAATCCTCGTCCACGCGCTTTACGAAGACTCCGCAGGCCCCGGTGCGTTCGATGATATGGATCGTCGGTCGCGCGAAGCTTGTGATGGGAAGGCGACGTCATGATTGGGGCTGCCGCAATTGCACTGGTCGTAGCGATCGCTTTGATGCTGATCCGCGCGTTGAGTGGGCCGACGCTGTATGACCGCGTTTTGGCCGTGAACTCTATTGGGACCAAAATCATCCTTTTGCTCGGCGTGATCGGGTTTCTTACTGGGCGACCAGATTTCCTCGATATTTCAATCCTTTACGCCTTGATCAATTTTGTGGCGACCATCGCGATTTTGAAATTCTTCCGCTATCGGTCGTTCCAAGTCTCTTTGACCCGCCGCGGCAAAGGAGGGACGAAATGACGGCACTTCTCGACCTCTGGGCGGCGTTCCGGCCCGCGCTTGGTTCAGCGCTCCTTCTTGTTGGTGCAGCGCTCGCGGTGATCGGCACGATCGGGGTTCTGCGCTTCCCGGATTTCTATTCACGCCTTCACGCGGCGAGTATTACTGACACAGCTGCGGCGACCCTGGCTCTGGTCGGCATGGCGCTTCTCGCGCCGAGTTTCGCTGTTGTGTTTAAGCTTGCCGTCGTCTGGCTGTTCTTGTTCCTCACGGGCCCAACGTCGTCTCATGCTTTGGCAAACGCCGCGCATACGGCGGGATTACAGCCTTTGATCGGACGGGTTGGCCGTGAAAATGGAGGTGACGGATGACCGGATTTGAAGGGGCGACACTCGCCATCGATCTGCTCAACATCACGCTGCTGACGATTTTGTTTGTGGTCGCAATCGCGATTGCGCGTTTGCGGAGCCTTTTTGCGATCGTCATGTTGTCTGGGATCTACTCGCTCGTTTCAGCGACTTGGTTTGTCGCGCTCGATGCTGTCGATGTCGCCTTTACGGAGGCCGCCGTCGGGGCCGGCATCTCGACCGCGCTCTTCTTAGGCGCGATGGTGCTGACCTCACGCACGGCGAAAGCTGAAAAGGGTGCTGCGCGAATTGTCCCGCTCCTCGTGGTTATCGCGACCGGAGCCATTCTGATTTATGCGACAATCGATCTGCCAGGATTTGGAGATCCGACATCGCCTGCCAATACAGGCGTCGGGGTTGAGTTTATTGAGCGGACTTATCCAGAGATCGCTATTCCGAACATCGTTACAGCGGTCCTCGCTAGCTATCGTGGCTTCGATACATTGGGCGAAGTCGGCGTGGTGTTCGCGGCCGGGCTTGCTGTGTCGCTATTGCTCGGGTTCGGCGAGCGTTCGCTCGGTGCCAGCGTGAGCCGCGAAGACCGTCTAAACGCACTCAAGAATGATGAGGAGACGTCATGAAGGGCGACCATCACGTCATTCTCCGCGTTGTCGCGAAAGCGCTGATCCCGATCATCGCTTTGTATGGTTTTTATGTGCACTTCCACGGTGAATACAGCCCGGGTGGCGGTTTCCAAGCTGGCGTTATCCTTGCCGTCTGCGTGATTCTGTACTCGCTGATTTTTGGGATCGCGCCGACAATGCGCGCGGTTACGCCAGGCTTTGCACGGTTCATAGCGGGCCTTGGATTCATCATCTATGTCGGCGTTGGTTTTTGGGCGCTCGCCATGGGCGGCAACTTCCTCGACTATGACGCCTTGTTCCGAGAAGAGCCCGGCGGTCACTTGGGCCAACATACGGGTATCATTGTGATCGAAATCGGCGTTTTGTTCGCCGTTGCGGGATCCATGGTGACGATCTTTTACGCGTTTGCTGGGCGTGTCAGCGAAATCCGGGATGAGGACTGGTAGACATGCTGGAATTCATTCTCGAACGCGGAAACTACTGGGCGATTATTGGCTTGATGATGATCGGTCTATACATCGCATTTGCCTCAACAAACCTGATTAAGCGATTGATTGGATTGGGTCTTTTCCAGACCTCCATCATCCTTTTCTATATCTCTCTATCCCGAATTGATGGCGGTACTGCGCCGATCCTTTTCGGCAAAGACTATAAAAAAGACAAAGGCCACGGCGAGGGCTATGGCGAAGCTGGAGACCATGCGGGCGAAGCTGCTGAGCACAGCGCGCAGGCCGCCGATGCTGCTTATGGTGCAGCGAAAGCTTACGGCGAAGCAGGCATGGAAAACGTCTATTCTAACCCATTGCCACACGTTTTGATGCTGACGGCGATTGTTGTTGGCGTGGCGACCCTGGCGGTTGGATTGGCGATTATCGTCCGAATTCGCGAAGCCTATGGCACCGTCGAAGCCGACGAAATTCGCGCGATGGATCTGGAAGTGGCGATCGCAGAAGCTGCGGCAGATGCTGAGCAAGGTAAGGCAGGGGCGGTATGATCGAGCTCATTTCCTCTATGGTGCCCGATACGCTTGCGGCACATGCGCCAGCATTGCTGATCGCGATCCCAATGTTAATGGCCCCGATTGCGGCCTTCATGCCGAGCGGCCGGATCGCCTGGATTCTGAGCATTCTGGCCACTGGCTTTTCATTGGTCATGGCGATCGTATTGGTGTCTCAAGTCCAATCGATAGAGGGCGGTGCGGTGATTTCCTACGCCATGGGTGGCTGGCGCCCAGATGCTGGGATCGAGTTCCGCATCGACGCGCTAAACTCCATGATTTTGCTTTTGGTCAGCACGATTGGGTTTTTGGCCGCGATCTTCAGTTGGCCAACCGTGCTTGCCGAGATCCGTGAAGCCAAAACGGCGATGTTCTATTCGGCCTATCTGGTTTGCTTTACCGGCTTGGCGGGCGTCGCATCGACAGGGGATGCGTTCAACCTGTTCGTCTTCCTGGAGATCAGCTCCATCGCGACCTATGTGCTTGTCGCCTTGGGGGCGTCACGGGATCGACGCGCTCTGCCCGCTGCGGGCAATTATCTGCTGCTCGGAACGATTGGCGCGTCCTTCTTTGTCGTCGGTGTAGGTTTCCTCTACGCGGCCACGGGCACGCTGAATATGGCTGAACTCGCCATTCGCTTAGAGAGCGTTCAGGACAATAAAGCGGTGTTTGCAGGCTATGCGTTTATCGTGGTTGGCCTTGGCATTAAGGCCGCGATGTTCCCGCTGCACCAATGGCTTCCGAATGCCTATGCCTATAGCCCAAGCTTCGTCACTATGTTCTTGGCGGCGACGGCGACGAAAGTGGCGCTTTATGCGCTCGTGCGGTTCTTGTTCACGGTGTTCGGGCTGGAATTCGCATTCGAAGGCTCAACGCTGATTTGGATCCTGATGCCGATGGGCATAGCGGCAATGATTGCGTGTTCCTTCCAGGCTGTCTTCCAAACTGATGTGCGCCGCACTTTGGCGTATTCGTCGGTGGCGCAAGTTGGCTATATGTTGCTTGGTATTTCGATTGGGACGGCGGCTGGCGTCTCCGCTGGCCTGTTCCACCTGGTCAATCACGCGCTGATTAAAGGCGCTCTGTTCATGGCGCTCGCCGGCGTCGTCCTGACCTATCAGGGCACGTCGCTGCAAGACATGCGCGGACTTGGGCGTAGCTCACCCTGGACGATGACGGCGTTTGCGATCGGGGCTGTGTCGCTCATCGGTGTGCCGCTCACGGCTGGCTTCCAGTCTAAGTATGTCTTGGTCACCGCCCTGTTTGAGCATGGCTGGTGGTGGGCCGTCGCCGTGGTGATGTTCTCAAGCTTGTTGGCCGTTGTTTATATGGGACGTATCTTGGAGGCGGTCTTTTTCCGCGCGCCAACCAATCCGAACAAACGACATAAAGAAGCGCCGCTCCTTATTTTGATCCCACTTTGGATTCTCGCACTGGCAAACATTTGGGTCGGTGTGCAAGGCGGGTTTGTCGCTGGGCTCGCTGATGATGCTGCAGCTTCCCTGTTTATTGGAGGCGCACCATGAGCGGTGAACTCGCTATTGCAGCTGCCCTCATTCTCCCGCTGCTAATCTGCGCGGGGATTTGGCTTGTTGGGCGGATCCCAGATTTGCGCGAAGGGGTTACGCTGGTCGGGGCAGGGGCTTTGTTCTTTGTGGCGGTCATTATTGCCTTAAAGGTAAGCGCTGGCGAAGCGACGGAGCTGAGCCTTGGCGAAGCCGTTCCCGGGCTAGAGTTCGCGTTCCGGGCAGAGCCTTTAGGCGCGCTGTTCGCACTGGTCGCGAGCGGACTTTGGATCGTCAACAGTTTCTACTCGATCGGTTATATGCGCGGAAACCGAGAGCGTAATCAGACCCGGTTCTATATGTGCTTTGCGGTCGCGCTGTTCGGTGCGATGGGCGTCGCACTCTCTGCGAACTTGTTCACGCTATTTGTCTTCTATGAAATCCTGACCCTTTCGACCTATCCATTGGTGGCGCACAAAGGCGATGCAAACGCTCAGCGCGGCGCGCGTATCTATTTGATGACACTGCTCGGGACCTCGATTGGTTTCCTATTGGTCGCGGTCATTTGGACCGGCGCTCTAGCGGGTAGCTTGGATTTTGTTCCAGGTGGATTGTTGCAGCAGGCTGAGGGGCTCACGCCGGTTGTCGCCAGCGCCTTGTTGATCCTGTTCGCCTTTGGGGTCGGTAAAGCGGCCCTGATGCCGTTCCACTTCTGGCTTCCAAACGCGATGGTCGCGCCGACGCCGGTTTCTGCGCTTCTGCACGCGGTGGCGGTTGTTAAAGCAGGCGTCTTCACCATCCTCAAAGTTGCGATTTACGTATTCGGCGAAGAAATCCTCAATGCGACCGCGTCGCGTGAGTTCATTCTCGGGGTCGCCTGTTTCACGATCGTCGTGGCGTCTTTGGTGGCAATGACCAAAGACAACTTAAAAGCCCGATTAGCGTATTCCACGGTCGCCCAGCTCGCCTATGTAACTTGTGGTGCGATGCTGGCAGACCCAGCTGGGTTTATGGGCGGATCGCTTCAGATCGCTGCGCACGCCGTCGGCAAGATCACCCTCTTCATGTGCGCGGGCGCTATCTATGTCGCCACCGGCAAACAGAATATTTCCGAGATGAGGGGGCTCGGCAAACGAATGCCGCTCATCTTCATTGCCTTCTTGGTTGCGTCGCTCTCAATTATTGGGATCCCCCCGCTCGCGGGCGATTGGCCGAAATACGAGCTGATGCAGGGCGCGGCGGACGCGGGCTTAGACTACGTTCCTTATATCCTGATCATTTCATCGTTGCTGAATATTGCCTACTTGCTGCCAATCCCGATCCTGGCGCTTATGCCGCCGCCCGGAAGCGGTGAGCCGGCTCCGTACAAACGGCCAGGCGGGGCGCCAATGCTGACCGTCGCAGCTCCGTGCTTCACAGCGATCTTGTGCTTCATCATGTTCTTCACGGTCGGGCCGATCTCAGACTTCCTTGAGCCAGCGACAGGCGAGCGCGTGCCATCGGCTTATATGACAACAGCAGGGGGTCAGCCATGAACCTTCCTCCCGAACGCGATTCCAGCGGGCGTTTCGTAAAGCCCGAGCAGGACCTGCCGCCGCCAAGCGATCATGATATGCACCCGATGTCGCGCCTGCTATTTGGTTGGGTGAGTTCACCGCGCACGCCCATGATCCTACTTGTGCTGACTGTTGTGATTGCGCTTGGCCTCGTGCTGATTGATTTTGCGGTCAATCGTCACGAATACCTGGACTTTGCGAATGCCAATGGGTTCTACGCGATTTGGGGGTTTGCGGCCTTTGCATTGGCCGTGCTCTCAGGCTGGCCGCTTGGCAAGCTCCTTCGCCGGGATGAAGACTATTATGGCGAAGCGGACACGACCCCACAGGATGTGGAGCAAGACTCATGAGCGGCTTGATTGGACAGATCAATCCCGGATTATTGCTGATCCTGGTGGGCTTTGCGGGATGTGTGATCCCAGTTCAACGTGTGCGGCAGGCCTTGATGGTTGGCACGCCCGTGGTTGCGATACTGATGCTGGCAATGGCAGATCGCGGCACCGATCTCGCGACTGCATCCGTCATCGGCTTGGACCTGGTGCTCTATAAGGTCGATAGCCTATCTTTGATATTCGGGCTCGCCTTCCTCATCGCGGCGCTATTGAACGCGATCTATGCGCTGCACACCGATGATCGACTACAAGACGGTATGGCGCTCGCTTATGCGGGGGCTGCGGTCGCCG
>JBCBGJ010000128.1:0-6760 GCA_038526925.1 Pseudomonadota bacterium | reverse complement strand
TCCTTAACGTCCCGCACCGGGGGCACATTAAGTCGAACCAGACGAAAAAAAAGCCCGCCCCGAAAGGGACGAGCTTTTTAAATTCACATCGCCGTTTGGCGCGCGGCTTACATGAAGCCTTTGAACTTGTCTTTGAAGCGAGACACGCGGCCACCGCGGTCCAGGTTCGCATTGCGATCACCGGTCCAAGCTGGGTGCGAACTAGAGTCGATATCGAGGACGAGCTTGTCGCCTTCGCTGCCCCAGGTGCGGGACGTTAAGGATGCAGGCATGGCCGGGACTTCAGGACAGATACAGCCCAAAAGCTGGGACGCGATAGAGCGCAGAGATGGTTTCGCTGGACTGCGAGACATTGCTGAGCGGGAAACATTACCAAAGCTGACCGAGGCAAAACCGCGTTTGGCCAATCCTAGTCCAATCAATGCGCTGTATGGGGGCGGATTGATCACTGCCATTCCCGTTTTCTTGGTGGTGATCTTTCTAAGCTCCACCTTCGGCATATTTGGATTCATTATCGGAGTGGTGATCGGCTTCTTTCTTGCGCGGCCGGCCATAAAGAAGATCGCCAAGATTCAGATTGATCGCATGATCGCGGATCTGGACTTCCGTAATTCCGTGTTTGCGCCGTTAGCCAGCCATGTTGGGCTTCGCTACATTGCCTCGCCGGGCGGAGGTCAGGGCATTGTCGCGCAGCAAAGCAAAGAAGGGTTTTTCCAAAATAGCTTTCGGCGTCTTCATGAGGCTTTGGAGCAATTTAGCGGTCAGGACGAGGCCGTTGCGGCCGCGCGGGCTTCAGGTCTTGTTGAGCTTGCCACCGTCATCCATATTGGCGGCGCTGATGAGGAGACCAAGAAAGCTAGAGAGACGGGCCTGACCCGGCTCGAAGATGGTTTCACGGGCGACCATGCAGGATTGCACTTCGATGCTTTCGAGGTGGTGCGCTCGCCTCGCCGCACAGATGATGGCGCCGTCTATGAAGCTGAACATGCTTTATTGCTGGTTTTAGAGTTGCCGCGCCCCTTGCAGAGCACGACGCAGATGCGCTCCAAGAAAATTGGATGGCACAAGCCGGGCGAAGCTGATCGCTTGGAACGAGTACGATTAGAGTCCAATGAGTTCGAGGATGATTTCCAAGTTCGCTCGAACGATCAGGTGGAGGCCCGGTTTGTCTTCACGCCAGATGTCATGGCGCGCGTGATTGATCTCGCGCACGGCGAAGAGTTCCGAGCGACAGCGCAAGGCGATCATTTGGTGGTCGCTCTGGAAGGGCCCAATCGGTTTGATCTGACAAGTCAGGACACGGGCTTGGACGGCGACGCGGCGATCCGGCTCGCTGTTCAACAGATCGGAGAAATGCTGGACCTAGTCGAAACCGTCGCCGACGTGTTTGGAATTCGAGATTAAGCTTTGCTCTCAAAGTCGATATGACGATAAAGACCACAAATGTAGTCAAAAGTGTTTGACTTATTGTTTTTCGATATGTAAGAGGAGGGGCGTTCAGGATCTCAAACCCCGTTTTATGGAGCGAACCCTCATGATCCGCACTTTTACTGTCGCCAGCCTCTTTGCGCTTGGCTTTGCTGGCGCTGCCAGTGCTGAAACCCGCACCTACGATGTTGGAAGCTTTTCAGCCATCGACATTTCAGCCGGACTCGACCTCAATTTTGAGCAAGGTGCAGCTGGGCCTGTCACGGTCGAAAATAAGAAAGGCGATTTCAGCGACATCGTCGTTGAAGTGAGAGGCGATACGCTCGTCCTGAAGCGTAAGAAGAACAATTGGGGCTGGGGCCGCAAGCGCCAGCGCTATGATATCACCGTTAGCGCGCCAGCGATTAACAGTGTCGAAGCCTCTTCAGGGTCCGACGTTATTGGCCGCGGCATGACCGGCTCCCGGATCTTAATTGATGTGTCGTCTGGCGCCGACGTCACGCTCTCAGGTGTTGAGGGCGGCATGGTCACGATCGAAACCTCTAGTGGGTCCGATGCATCTGTCTCTGGAACTTGCGAAACCGTCCGAGCGGATTCTTCTTCTGGCTCTGACATCGAGGCGCAAGACCTCATCTGCCAAACGGGCATCGCTGATGCCTCGAGCGGCTCAGACATTGCCATTCACGTCACGGGCAGCGTCAATGCTGAAGCGTCGAGCGGCGCCGATGTTGATGTCTATGGCGGTCCGACCGATGTGACCTCGGATAAGTCGAGCGGCGGATCGGTTTCAATCCGTGGCTAGTTCGCTCAATCGAAGTCGAAGTCTTCTGCTTTATGGCCCGGATCTGGCCATGAGAGGTTCATGTCCTCCAGCGCGCCGCGCACGATCCGGGCAATCATAGCATTTCGACGAGTCCGGCTATCAGCCGGGACAATGTACCAAGGTGCGTGCGGTGTTGAACATCGCTCCACCGCGGTTTCATAGGCCGACATGAAGTCTGGCCAGAGCTTGCGATCTTCAAGGTCGCCAGGATTAAACTTCCAGAGCTTGTGCGGCTCATCCAAACGTTCGCGGAGGCGAATGCCCTGTTCTTCGTAGCCGACGTTCAGCATGAATTTCAGGATCTTTACGCCGTTCTCTGAGAGGTGTTTTTCAAACGCGTTGATCTGTTCGTAGCGCTGTTCCACTTTCTCCGCTGGCGCGAAGTTTCGAACCTTCACGACCAATACATCTTCATAATGAGAGCGATCGAAAATCCCGATCCGGCCCTTGCGCGGGACGGCGTCATGGATGCGCCAGAGATAATCGTGCGCGAGCTCTGTCTTGCTTGGCGCTTTAAAGGCGCGCACCTGCATACCGAGCGGGCTCGTCTCAGCAAAGACATTACGGATGACGCCGCTTTTGCCCGCCGTGTCCATACCTTGCAGCACGACCAGAAGCGCGCGGTCGCGGTTGGCGTAGAGCTTGTCCTGAAGCTCATTAATGGCCTCAGCATCGTCTTTCAGGCTCTCTCGAGCTTCCTTTTTGTCCGGAAACAAAGAGCGGTCGCCAGAGTCGCGTTTCGACAAATCGAACGCATCGCCTGGCGCTGCAATCAATGCGTTTCGAACATCGTCAATCTTAGGATGTGTCACTGAATGGTCCCGCCTCTGCGCCAAGTGAATCTGTAAGGTCTCAGGTTTGGACCAAATTCTCGAGCTAAATCAAAGAGGGAATCTGTAAAATCATCAACCTCGCATTGCCAGAGGCGACTAATCGGGCGCCTCGCTGTGAGGGAGCGTGAAACGATAGGCTTCTAGCTTCGGATCAAACTCCACCGCCAGATCGAACAAGGCATCCGCGAAGGCATCGATCTCTGTTCGTCCTTGGCAACTGCTACGCTCCGCGGCCCAAGCCGTTTCAGGGGAGAGGTGCTTGGCCTGAAGACTGGCGCCGTCCAGGCAAATTGTGACCATACCGTCGCTATTCGGTTTCGTGACTGTATTGGCATCCGGCGACGTTAAAGCGTTCAGTTTTCGGTCCGAGAGAGATCGTTTGAACCGAGCAACTCGTTGTGCGGAGACGTCAAAATGGACCGACCGGAACTCGCGTGCAAAGACCCCAGGTCTCGTGTCATCAAGATCTACACGGCCAACAAATCCAACGATTTGCCACTTGCCTTCCCACTTGGAGAGTATGAGCGTATGTGACGATATCTTTGCCAAGCTGATGGAGAGTTCGGCGGCGTAGATTTCTTGCGCACGCTCGTCAGAGAGTGTTTCGAGACCAAGTTCTGGGTCATCAATATCAAAAGCGAATTGGCAGGCGGTTGGGAATTGGCTGTCCAAGTCCTCGATATAGCAGTCAAACGCCTCGAAGCGTTGTGCTGGATCTGCATTCGAAAGCTGACATCCTGAAATACAGATCAGCAAACTCGCGAGTGCAATATTTCGCATCTGTTCCCTCAAAAAGAAAAAGCCGCGCTAGGGAAGCGCGGCTTCTAACTTTTAACAAGTTAAACTTGTTATGAAGAATAGTATTCGACGACCTGAGCTGGTTCCATTTGAACCGGGTATGGGACGTCAGAGAGTTCCGGCATGCGGATAAATGTTGCCGTCATCGCTTTTGGATCGACTTCAATATATTCCGGCAGGTCACGCTCTGGAGAGCCAAGGGCTTCAAGAACGAGCGCCATGTTGCGAGATTTTTCGCGAACTTGAACAACGTCGCCTGGCTTCAGGCGGTAAGAACCGATATTTGTCTTCACGCCGTTTACAGTGACGTGACCGTGGTTCACGAACTGACGAGCTGCGAAGATTGTTGGCACAAACTTCGAACGGTAAACGAACGCGTCGAGACGAGATTCGAGCAGGCCGATCAGGTTCTCAGCAGTGTTGCCTTTGCGGCGCGCCGCTTCAACAAAAGTCGCGCGGAATTGTTTCTCAGTGATATCGCCATAGTGAAACTTAAGCTTCTGCTTGGCCATCAGCTGCATACCAAAGTCAGAAACTTTACCACGGCGGTTTGGACCGTGCTGACCTGGCTTGTTTGGGCGCTTATTAACTGGTGATTTGGGGCGTCCCCAGATGTTCTCGCCAACACGGCGATCAATCTTGTACTTCGCCGAGTGACGACGTGACATATTAGACCTCAATTTTTGACGTGGGCTGGTCACTCTCTGCTTGAAAGCGACGATTACAACGGCAGCTCCACACCGACCCGTCCTGAAGCGGCGTGTAAAACAAGATTAGACGCCAAGAGTCAAGCGCCGCCCTCAGCAAAACCGAGGCGGAGGGCGGCGCTTAAGATCTTAGGATTTGAATTCAAACAGACCGATCGAGTTCCCATCAAGATCCCGGGCATAACAAAAGTGTCCTGAGGGGAGTTCGATATTCTCAGATTCCACCTTTCCACCCGCCGCTTCGAGCCGCGGACGCGCCGCGTCTAGACTGTCAGGAACAACGAGATGGATGGTCGGTCCATTCTCCGAAGGGGTCCCAGGATAGAGATGTCCGGAGACCCCGCCTTCCGCATCACTCACCGGGAACATCACCAAATCATTGGGCCCGCCATCTTCGATCTTAAGGTCCATATCGAACACTTTCGCGTAGAAGTCTCTTGAGGCTTCGAGATCTGTCACTGGAATTTCGAACCAGCAAGCAAAGTGGTTGGGTGTGTACGTCATGGGAGGGCTCCTTCTCTGATTGGTTGAGGCCCTGACCCTATCAGACCCTCCTGCCAAACTTTGTCAGGAACGGATTTGGGCCCGGATTGACGCGGCGAACCGCCTTGACGCGCGCGTCACCTTCCCGCCCCATGCGGAAAAGAAAACTCAGGAGGAACTCCATGACCGACTTAACAGGCAAAGTGGCCGTCATCACCGGCGCCGCAAGCGGGATTGGCGCGTCTGGCGTCGAAGTGTTCGTGGAGGCTGGCGCGCAAGTCGTCGCGGCTGATCTGCAGGATGATAAAGGCGCCACGCTCGTGGCCCGGTTTGGTGAAGACAAAGTGGCTTATCAGCATTGCGATGTCACCGATATGAAATCGCTAGAGGCCCTCATGCAATCCGCCGTCGATACGTTTGGCGGTCTCGACATTCTCTGGAACAATGCCGGCAGTGGCGGGACCTCGAGCACGGTGGAAGAGCTCGATCTCGAGGGCTATAGCTTCACGATGGACTTGCTCCTGAAGTCTGTTTTCGCGGGAACGCATTTCGCCGTCCCGCACATGAAGGCGCGCGGTGGCGGCAGCGTGATCAACACCTCCTCAATCTCTGCGGTTTGCGCCGGATATGCACCGATTACCTATTCTGTGGCGAAGAAAGCGGTGGCGCATTTCTCTAAGCTCGCGGCGGCCGAGCTCTCAAAACACCAAATTCGGGTCAACGCGATCCTGCCAGGCTTTATCGCCACCTCAATCTTCGGTGCATCCTTGGGATTGCCGCGCGAACAAGCGGATCAGATGGCTGAAATGGTCGCGCAGGCAGGCGGCGCGATGCAGCCGGCGGGACGCGCCGGGAAAGGTGAGGACATCGCGAATATGGCGGCTTTCTTAAGCTCTGATGCGGCTGGATTTGTGACGGGCGGCGAGTTTGTCGTGGATGGCGGAATCACGGTCGGTCCACCGCACAGCTGGAATGAACAACTTGGCGGACCTCTCCTGGATGCACTTGGGATTACGCCAGAGCAGGCGGAACAGATGGCCGAGGCCATGCGCGGCGGGCAGGGCAGTTAGGCTAGGTCGTCAGGCCCGGAATCGCCTCAACTTGTTGCAATAAGTCCTCTGGCGTGGTCGACCGCGCGACCTCTGTGCCGCGATCATCAAATAGAATAAATTCGCCGTTTGACTTGCGTAAGGGAAAGCGGCGCCAGTGCGCCTGTGTGCGGTAGAGCGTGATCTCTTTGGGATCCTCTCCGCTGGCCGACCAGCCGGTCCAGACATGATCCGCTGGGACCGATCGCCAAAGGCGGTCTATGGCGTCTAAATCGGCTGCGGAGAAATGGCTCATGTCAGATAAGGGGGAAGCATCCGGTTACGAACAGGTTAACAGGGCAAAGCTCTCAGGCAATCTGCGCGGCGCTTTTCTGATGGTGCTCTCTGGGGTCGGGTTTACATTCTACCTCTTGCTCAACAAGCTTCTATCGTCGGATGTGCATCCGGTCTTTCTAGCCTTTTGGCGCGCCTTCTTTGGGATGGCGCTGGCGCTACCATTCGTGGCGATGATCGGCTTCGACAAGATGAAGACGAAACGGCCCTGGCTGCTCATCTGGCGGAGCCTGTTTGGGACACTGGGCTTTACGCTCGCGATTGGTAGCGCCAGCGCCATCCCAAAGAAGGCGCGCCAAAAGGCTA
>JBCBGJ010000127.1:0-6811 GCA_038526925.1 Pseudomonadota bacterium | reverse complement strand
GGGCGAAATGGTCGAAGAAAGTGCCGACGCCTGGGCCGAGAATATGGAACCCCATATCGAGGCATGGGCTGATGCGCAGGCTGAGCGCTGGGAAAGCCAGGTTGAGCTTATGGTCGAGCGCGCAGAGCGGCAGGCGGAGCGCGCTGAAGCTCAAGCCGAACGCGCCGAAGAACGCGCTGAGCGTAATGCAGAGCGTGCCGCCCGGAATGCAGAACGCGCTGAAAGCCGCAGCGCTTGGACTTGGCATCGTAGCCAAAACGACACTTCCGGAGGCGGCAGCTATACCGGCGTCACCGAGCCGGAAAGCCGCGACTTTGGCAGCAAGTCCTTCAACAAGGTCAATGTCGGAAGCGGGATCGCCATGGTCTACACACAAGACCCGAACGCCTCCGTTACAGCGACTCTGAAGCGCGGCAGCTGGGACCAAATCGACATCGAAGTGAAAAATAACACCCTCACTGCGAAGAAGAAAAAGAACGCGAAATGGGGTCGCTATGGACCGCAGATCACGGTCTATGCAAGCTCGCCAAACCTCACCGAAGTTGATGCGTCCTCTGGCTCTTCCTTCAAAGGCAGCGTGGTTGCCGGCAACCTCAGCGTGGATGCATCCAGTGGATCATCCCTGAGCATGGAAGGCGCTTGTAAGAGCCTCAATCTCGACGCCTCTTCTGGCTCAAGTGTTTCGCTGAGCAAGCTGGAATGCGAAAGCGCGAATGTCGACGCGTCAAGCGGATCTTCAATCAGCGTTTACGCATCCAAGAGAGCTGACGTTGATGCCTCTTCCGGCTCGTCTATCTCTGTCAGTGGCAATCCGAGCGATGTCACCACAGACAAATCTAGCGGTGCCTCCGTTCGCATTCGCTAGGACCTAACAAGACCTCTCCTCCCCTGGAACCAACGCACAGGTTCTTTCCCTTGAGAGTGAAAAACCCCGCCCCTGTGGCGGGGTTTTTTATGGCACGGATCGCTCATTCCAATCCTGCATAATTGAATTCAAAGCCTGCCACCTACTCCGCAGCGACGACGGTGCCATTTTGAAGTCAACGCAACTCAAAAGGAGACTGTTATGATTGAGATCAGACGCTTTTCCGACCTCGGGACTTTCCAGAATGATTGGCTGAAGGCCCGCTATCACTTTTCCTTCTCGCATTATCATGACCCCGACCGTATGGGGCACGGCAAGCTGCGCGTATGGAACGATGACACGATCAAATCCCAAACCGGGTTCCCACCCCACGGGCATCGCGACATGGAAATCATCACCTATGTCCGCGCGGGCGCGATTACGCATCAGGATTCACTCGGCAATAAAGGCCGCACCGAAGCTGGCGATGTGCAAGTCATGAGCGCTGGAAACGGGGTGCAGCATTCTGAATGGAACGCGGAAGGCGAGGATACAACGATCTTCCAATTGTGGATCGAGCCAGCAGAGACCGGCGGCAGTCCAGACTGGGGCGCGAAGGCTTTCCCAAAGGCTGACCGATCTGGAGAGTGGGCCACACTTGCCAGCGGCCGAGGCGACGCAGAGGCTCTATCAATTCGCCAGGACGCAGCCGTTTTAGGGGCGACGCTGAAAGCGGGGGAGCAGCTGGACTATGAAGTGAAAGCAGGTCGTTTCGGATATTTGGTCCTTGCTGCGGGGTCCATTGAACTGAACGGAGAAATCCTTGAGGCCCGTGATGGCGCTGCAATCACCGGTGACGCGAAGCTCACCCTGAAAGGCATCGAGGACGCCGAAATTGTGTTTGTTGACACTATTTAACATGACGCTCGCAAGGGCGTGATTGGATCAGAATAGAATATTGCCCTATATTCTATTCTGTTCTGACTAGAAAAGGAGCTGACACCATGAAGACCATCTTTGCAGCCATTGGCACGCTCGCCATTTTGCAAACTGCCGCCGCGACTGAAATCGCTGTGACCTATAGCGATGATTTCGCTGAAGATCTCGCCGACAATCTGGGCGAGCGTGAAGGCGAAATCCTGACCGAGGATATTCTCGAGGACTTGGAATATGCTTTCGAGAAAGCTGGTGTCGATCCCGCAAAAGTTGACGTCGAAATCGTCAACGCAAAGCCAAATCGCCCAACCCTTGAGCAAATCTCAGCCGAGCCGGGCTTGGACGCCTTTCGTTCAATTTCGCTGGGCGGAATGAAGCTCAATGCGACGGTTTATGACGCATCTGGTGACGTTGTCGCGACCCAAGAATATGGTTGGTTCGAGAATGACATTCGCGATGTTGTCGGATCTGGCGTTTGGACAGATGCCAATCGCGCCTCGCGCCGCTTTGCCAATAAGCTCGCGAAACAACTCAGCGCTAGCTAACCACGATCGCCAGGGTAAATCTCCTGGCCATCCACTTCTAGTCTAAAGAGATCCGGCCGGGAGTAATGTCCCGCCGGGTCGCTTGCCACCTTGCACGCGCGCGCCAGAGCCAGGTCTGCATCCGCGACAAGAATACCCTCCTCGTCAGACAGCACGCCCGCCACGACCTCTCCGCGCGGATCAATAATTGCGGCGCCGCCATTATGGTCGAACTCATAGAGAGATTGAAAGCGCTCAGGCACGTCTTTCTCAAGCCGAATTCCAGCCGAACAAATCACCCAAGCCCCCGCCTGGCTCGCAAAGGCGCGGCTCAGCAAGAGCTGACGCGCCCATACCGGCTGACTCGGCGCTTCCTCGGGTTCGCGGCCAGGCCAAGCGGCGACGTGAACGTCCACGCCCTGCGCCATCAAGGCATAGGCTGGCAGAACGGCATTATGTTCCCAACAATTGAGAGACGATAACCGTCCCCAAGATCGCGCAACGGGTTTTAGTCCCTTAGCGTCTCCATCTCCCCAAACCGACCGCTCATGATGCGTTGGTTTTAGCTTGCGGTGCCGGTTGAGGACTTTCCCCTCGCGGCCAATCGTTAGCATGGTGCAGTAGAGCGTCGCTTCCGTTTGCGGATCAAGCTCGTTCACGCCGATGACCAGATCAGACCCGGCGCGTTTCGCCGCTTTGCAGAGCGCTTCAACTTCAGGTCCATCGAGGCGAACCCCGTTCTTTAAAAGCTCGCTTGCGGCCTGCCACCATGTGTCTGAGAGCGGGCTATCGATGAAGAACGGATAGCCCGGCAACCAGGACTCACCGAACGCGATGACATCCGGTTTTTCTTTTGCCGCTTTGTCGATCCAGTCGATCGCAATTTCGAGACTAGCTTTTTTGTCAAAGAGCGCGGGCGCGGCCTGGACGGCACATAAGCGAACAGTATCAGTCATGCGCTCCGATAAGCCGGAAAGGGCCTAGAAAACAAGGGGCTCACGAAAAGTGTGATCAGATGGTTGGCCTAAGCCAGATAAGCGGCGCGCAAACGATCCCGCTGCGCCTCATCAACCCCCAGCGTTTCTTGCAAGTAAGTATCGATACTGCCGGACTGGGCTGTGATACTGTTCAGAGCCGCATCTAGGAATTTGCCATCCACCCCGACAAAGGGGTGGTAGACATCATCGGCATAGTTTTTGCCGATATGCTCGTTGAAGAGACGGGCCATTTCCGGCAGGCGCTCCGAGACATTCGCCGCGCTATTGGTCAGTTCATAGTCCGCAAAAATCGTATCTCGATCGACGCCTAGAACGTGATGTGTCAACGCGCAGAGAATTCCGGTTCGGTCTTTTCCTGCAGCGCAGTTCACGACCGCAGCTTCGTCTGCGTCGAGGTTTGCGATCGCCGCGAACCAGGCCGCGAACGACTCGACATGCTGCTCTTTGAAAGGGGCGGCTTGGTAATACTCGGTCATCCAGCCGTGCGCTTTAGGCGCGTCGACGGCGACTTCAGAGAGGAACCGAACGTGCGGCGCCTGCGTGGCCTCGCCCTTATCGCTCGAAATGACGTTCACGCCCTCAACAGGCCACCGATGGCCATGTCGCTCGCGCTCATCCGGACGACGCAAATCGGCCTGGACTTTGATATTGTAAGCCTTGAGCGCGGTCATATCCGCATCGCTCGCCTCACCGAACTGCGCGGAGCGAAACAGAACGCCAGTGCGAACGCGTCGTCCACCAGCGCCATCATAACCACCGAAATCTCGAAAGTTCCGAATGTTCTCGAAGGACTTTACTCGGTCTTGCATTATTTCTCCTATCGGAACGGCGGCTCGTCGAAGGCCCTTAGCTTTCGGCTATGTAGCTTGGCATCGCCGCTCGCCAACTTCTCGAGTGTGGCTACGCCGATCTGCAGATGCTGACCTATCGACTTCTCATAGAATTTGTTGGCCGCACCCGGCAGTTTAATCTCGCCATGGAGCGGTTTGTCGGACACGCATAGCAGAACCCCATACGGCACCCGCAACCGGAAGCCATTGGCCGCAATAGTGGCGCTTTCCATATCGATCGCGATGGCCCGCGACTGGTTGAAACGCCGGGCACTGTCGGAGAAGCGCAATTCCCAATTTCGGTCATCGGTCGTCACGACTGTCCCGGTCCGTAGACGCTTTTTCAGCATATCACCCGACTCGCCAGTGACTTCAGCCGAGGCTTCTTGGAGGGCAACTTGAACCTCTGCAATCGGCGGGATCGGAATATCGGGGGAAAGCACGTCATCCAACACGTGATCATCGCGCAGATAGGCGTGCGCCAGCACATAATCGCCGATAGATTGACTATGGCGCAGGCCACCACAATGGCCGACCATGATCCAGCATTCCGGGCGCAGAACGGCCAAGTGGTCGGTGATCGTTTTCGCATTCGACGGACCAACGCCGATATTCACGAGCGTAATTCCTGATCCATCTGCTGCCGTCAGATGGTAGGCAGGCATTTGGAACCGGCGCCATGGCGCATTATTGATCTGCTCGCGCGCATTCTCGGTGTCTTTATCAACGACGAGACCACCTGCAACGGAGAGCTCTTTATAGCGACCTCCGTCCTGTAACTGCTCGAGTCCCCAATCGACGAACGCATCCACATAGCGGTGATAGTTCGTGAACAGGAGATAGCGCTGGAAGTGTTTCACCGGGGTCCCAGTATAGTGCGCGAGGCGCTTGAGTGAAAAATCTGTGCGCGGCGCATCGAATAGCGCCAGCGGTCGATAATCATAGGGCTCAAACAATTCACCATCCGCGATTTCATCGCCGATATCGCTCAGCTGCGGTGCCGGGAACCATTTGGCGAGTTCGGCCGGATTGATCTCGTCTAAGCCGCTCGCCTGACCTTGATCCCAAACATAGGCATAAGGGATTTCGGCGGTCGAGCGTTTCACTTCGACTTCGACGTCATAATCCCGCAGCAGCGGAACCAATTGCTCGGCCAAGTAATGGCGATAAAAATCAGGTTGCGTGACCGTAGTGGAATAGGTCCCGGCCTCGGACATTTTACCAAATGCGCGGGAGATGGGCGGCGGCGGACCGTCAGGATTGTACCGAATAATCAGCTCTGGATAGCAAAACGCGCCGTTGGCGCGCGCATCCGGATCCGGTGTCTTTCCTTCATGGAGGTAGTCCTGCAGCGCGGCGCAGAGCGCGTCTACAGCTTGGGAGTAGAGCTTTTCCAGCTCGTCTATTATCTTTTTTGGAGTTTCTAGTTTTGTCATGGCCTCCTTTGCCGCAAAGCGGTTTCGGGGTCAATGTAGGGATCGTGTCTGCGCCAAAAGATCAGACCCTTGAGTGCTGAAATCGTAAAAGCGCCATTAGGTATTTTGCGCATCTTTCAAACCTACTCTTAAGCAAAAAACACTTATCGAAAGAGCTTGGACAAGGTGAAGGTGGACCCGCATGACACGGACCTCGCTCTCACAATTCGGACGATTTGCCATAGTCGGTGGACTGGGCTTCGTCGTCGATTCTTGTTTCACACTCGCCCTCATCCACCGCGGCATTGATCCATATACTGCGCGTGTCTTCGCGATCGCTTTGGCGATGATGGTGACGTGGCGGCTCAACCGAGCGCTGACGTTTGACACGCGAGGATCCGATCAGGCGGCTGAAGGCATCCGCTATTTTACCGTGGCGATTATCGCGGCCATTCTAAACTATGCCATCTATGCCGGGCTATTGCTCAGCATCCCGGCATTGCCGCCTTTGATTGCCATCATTGTCGCGATTGGATCGGTGACGATGTTGTCGTTCGTAGGGTACCGGCACTTGGTGTTTAAGAGCGCCGCCTGACCAAGTGACCCATTTTACGGCCCGGTTTGGCGTCGCGTTTTCCATACAGCGTTAAAACACCATCGGTCGCGAGTACTTCTGGCGGCACCAATGCTTCTTCGCCTAAGAGATTCAACATCTCGACATCATGATAGCGCGTTACGGGGCCGAGCGGCCATCCCGCGACCGCGCGCATATGCTGTTCAAACTGGCCAGTCGCGCAGGCTTCCGGCGTCCAATGTCCCGAATTGTGAACGCGCGGGGCGAACTCATTGGCGAGCAGCGTTCCATCGCTAAGCACAAAGAATTCCAGGGCGAGCACGCCAACATAGTCGAGGGCATCGACGAGTGCTTTCGCCGACTTTCCGGCCCGCTCTGCGACATCGGAAGATAAATCACTCGGCACGACCGAACGTTTCAGGATGCCGTTAATGTGCTCATTGCGCGGAATATCAAAGCAGATTGACTCACCCGCTCCGTCGCGCGCGACAATAACCGAAACCTCGAACTCGAACGGCACCATGGCTTCGAGGATGCAAGGGGCATGTTTGAGCGCCTTATGCGCAGCCTCATAATCGTCACCCAGCTCCAAACGCGCTTGGCCTTTACCATCATAGCCATCGCGACGGTAAAATAGCGGATGCCTTCAGCCGCCTGATCGGATCCTCGCGTGTCAAACGTCAGCGCTCG
>JBCBGJ010000126.1:0-6818 GCA_038526925.1 Pseudomonadota bacterium | reverse complement strand
GGATGAGAAATTGCTCCTCATGGAACTCGAGCTGATTGAGCCTTATCTTTATCCTAAAGAAGGGCCCGAGCTCGGACCTCTCATGGCGAAAGCGCTGAAAGCGAAGCTTAGCTAGACGCTAGTTTGACCGCGCGGCCTCGTAAAACGCAATCGCGGCAGCGTTCGAAACATTGAGGCTTTCCATCTCTGACGCGATCGGAATGCGCGCAAGTTCCGCGCACGCTTTGGCAACGCCGGGTCTTAGGCCAGGGCCTTCCGCACCGAGCACAATCGCAAGTTTCGCAGCGCCCGCAACGGCTTGTTCAATCTGCGCTCGGCCTTCGCCGGCAAGTCCGACTGTGTGAAACCCGGCCTCATTCAGAGCGTCGAGCGCACGGGCAATGTTCACAACCCGGCACTCCGCAACCGTTTCAATTGCGCCCACCGCGGCCTTACCAACAATTCCCGAAATCGGCGGCGCATTGCGGGTCTGCAAAACCAAGGCACCGAACCCAAATGCTGCGGCGGAGCGAAAGATCGCGCCGAGATTGTGCGGATCGCTGACCTGATCGAGCACCACGATGCGCGTTGCACCACTGGCAATCACATCTTCGATCTGAACCGGGGGCAGGGGTTCAAATTGTGCGGCGAGGCCCTGATGCACCGCATCTCTCGGGAGGAGCGCATCGATCGCGCCCGGCTCTACGATTTCTGATCGCCCGGGTTTGGGGGTTAGACGATCCAAGCCATTTTTGGTCCCGACCAAGCGTACGAGTTTACGCTTTGGATTGGCCAAAGCCGCTGTCACAGCATGCACACCCCAGAGCCAATTTTCCCCGGATCCATTAGGGCGAGACGGAGATTTGCGCCTGTGTGAATTAGGACGGTTGCGCGGGCGGGGCTTGCTCATTATAAGGCCGGTTTCCGGTTGAAAGACGGTGGTGTCAAAGCCCCCTAATGACGGTCGGAAACCGCGGCGTCAAATGGCGTTGTGTAAGTCACCCTGGAGGGGTGGGAGAGTGGTTAAATCCAGCAGACTGTAAATCTGCCCGCTTTGCGTACACTGGTTCGAATCCAGTCCCCTCCACCACTTGCACAAAGCATGCTATAGACGCAGCAGGCCCTTGAGCGGGTATAGCATAGTGGTAATGCGGCAGCCTTCCAAGCTGTTGAGCTCGGTTCGATTCCGTGTACCCGCTCCAACTTTTCCCTCTTTATTTCGCGAGCTTCGTAGCCATTTAGGGGTAGTGTCTCTCTATCAGGCGTGCCGAGCGCTTCGGTACCAAGCCCAAAAGCTGAGAATGATGGCGGATGCAGAGACGAGCGTCATCAAACCGCCCGGCATGAAATGGACATATCCCGGCAGGTCTACAAATACAAAATATCCAATATCCAGGAGGCCGCCGACCATAGCGGTCACCCAAATCGCGGTAATGTTAGCCCGCCAAATGAAGATGGCACCAACAATCGTGACGAACCCGCCCCAGAATAGGTTCCATCCGTGCTGGTTCAAAATGCCACCGACAGCTTCGTGATAATTGGCTTGCAGATCTTCAGCCGGAACCGCATCCGCGATCGCTTGGAACCCGCCCGACGCATCGGCTGGGATAACAATGACCCCTGCTAACATGTGGACGAGGCCCCAGATCACCCACAATACAGCCGCAACCTTGAGTAAATTGCGTTGGACGTTTGACATGACTCTATTCCCCTGCAGAAATTCACCGGCCAACCGTATTTGGTTGGGAGATATCAATGGAGAGGAAATAGTTGATTGAGTCAACTATTTGAACCGATTGGACTACGAAGCCACACTTGCGCTCCAGATTGACCGGCTCATGCGGCGGTTCCATTCTGACCTGCACCCTCGCGCCCAACGCATCGACGAAGAGAAAGTCGGTCCTATTGGAGGAATGATTTTATTCGTTATCTCAGAGTCCAGCCCGATCAGTGCACAAGAAATCGCGCAAACCTTGGGTCGGGATAAATCCCAAGTTTCTAGGGTCATCAGTTTACTCGTCGGAAAAGGGCTTGTAGAAAAGTCTAATGCCGCGACAGACGCGAGGAGTTCAGATCTTCGCCTAACCGACAAAGGTTTACTTCAGGTCGCTGCGTTTAATGGCGCTCTTGTTGAATCGGCAAAAACAACGCTTGCGGCGCTGGACCAAAATGAATTGCGACAGTTCTCAAGCTTACTCTCGAAAATACTAGGAACATGAGGGCGACGCACCCGTAACTTAACTTTCCGTTCGAGAGTTCTGGTCCTGGTTGGAACAAAACGCGCGGTCCGCTCGCTTTTTTAGTTTTATCTTCCAATAATCCTACATTCCGCGCCGTGATCTCATTCTTTGCTTGAGGCGCAACTCTCAGCTCGTTAACACATTACAAACGTCACAGCTGGGAGTTCCGTATGCGAACGTCGCGATCCATCCTCTCTTTAACCGCAGCAATCGCAGCAGCATCCGCTGCGTTGGCGCAGGGCTTTTCGCCCGAGGATCTTGTCTCTGAAACTGAGACTTGGTTCCAGGCACCGGCCATATCGCCAGATGGCAGCACGATTGCGTTCCAAGCGCATGGCGATATTTGGACCGTCTCCAGCAATGGCGGCACCGCGACGCCGATCACGCGCGATAATGGCTGGGACGGAATGCCGGTCTGGTCGCGAGATGGCTCGAAACTCGCCTTCGCCTCTGATCGGAACGGTAATCTCGATGTCTATGTGATGAATGCCGATGGGACCGGCCTTAGCCGTCTGACCCATCATGATGCCAATGATTACCCAAGCGATTTTGCGCCGGATGGCAGCGGCGTTCTTTTCGCGTCGTCTCGCGGACAGTCTGCGAGCTCCGCCTATTTCCCAACCGGTGCCTTGCCGCAACTTTATCAAGTCTCAGTCGATGGCGGCACGCCGCGCATGGTGACGACGGTTCCTGGCATGGAGGCCCGCTACAGCCCGGACGGAACCAAAATCGCGTATCGCGACGAGAAAGCTTATGAGAATGAATGGCGCCAGCGTGATGTCAGCTCCTTCGCGCGCGACATCTGGATCTACGATCTCGCCAGCCGCGCCCATACGAAAGTGACCGATACGCCGGGCGGCGATCATGCACCGGCCTGGTCTGCGGACGGGCAAAGCCTGTTCATGCAGTCAGAAGTCGATGGCGACACATTCAATCTGCGCAGCGTCAATCTTGCCAGTGGTGAGAGCGAAGCGCTGACATCTCATGGGCCGCATCCGGCGCGCAGCACGTCATTGAGCAATGACGGGACGATTGTCTACACATATCATGGCGTGATCCATAAAGTGGTGCCGGGTCAGGCCTCTGAAGCGGTCTCTATTACAGTTCCCGCTGGCCGCATTGGCGGCGAAGACACACCAGTCCCCGCCATGG
Source organism: Pseudomonadota bacterium (assembly GCA_038526925.1). Lineage (GTDB taxonomy): Bacteria > Pseudomonadota > Alphaproteobacteria > Caulobacterales > Hyphomonadaceae > Henriciella. The sequence goes on along the minus strand of JBCBGJ010000126.1, from coordinate 3,447 downwards.
GCAATATTACCGAGTTTGATATTTCGCCGGACGGATCAGAGATTGCGTACGTCTTCCGCGGCGAAATTTTCGTTACCGATACCGAATTTTCCGACACCGTTCGCGTGACCGATACGGGCGGCCAAGAGCGGTCCGTCTCCTTCGCGCCCGACGGTCGAACGCTTCTGTATGCGGCCGAACAAGACGGTGGCTGGGGGATTTTTGAGACCAGCATTGCAGAAGACAACGCGCCACGTTTCTCAATGTCGGTCCAGTTTGAAACCAAACAAGTGTACAAACCTGCAGACGGAAACGCGTTCCAACCGACCTATAGCCCGGATGGCGAAAAGATCGGCTTCATTGAAAATCGCGACCTCATTCGCGTGATGGACAGTGATGGCAATAATCTCAGAACCCTGTTTACCGCCGAGCAAAATTACTCCTATGCCGACGGGGACATTAGCTTCCATTTCTCACCTGACTCAAAATGGATAGCGGCGGACTACACACCGCGCGGCTACTATTTCTACACCGATATCGGTCTCGCGCCGGTGGATGGACCGGCCGGGCCAACCGACATTTCAGTCAACGGATACTATGACGGCGCGCCGGTTTGGCATTCCAGCGGCGACTTGGTCTACTGGTTCACCGATCGCTATGGCGAGCGGACGCATGGATCGTGGGGTTCTGAAGGCGACGTCGTTGCAGCCTTTCTGAACGAAGCCAGCTGGACCCGGTTCAATCTCTCCGAACAAGAGCGAGCAGCCTTGGAAAAAGCGGGCGACGCAAAGGATGAAGAGGAAGATGACGACGAGTCAGAAGAAGATGATGGGCCGTCCATCGATGTCGAAAAACTCCTCAACCTCGCGGCCATGCGCGAAGAAGATGCTGATCTCGAAATTGACTTTGATGCGATTAAAGATCGGACCATCCGCCTGACCCCGCAATCTTCAGATCTTTCTGATGCCGTCCTCGGACCGGATATGCAGAAGCTCTATTATCTCGCCGCTTTCGAAGGCGGGTATGATCTTTGGGTCAATGATCTGGTCGAAGGCAGTGCCAGCAAGGTCGCCCCGCTCGGCGCGAATTCTGCCAGCATGTCCATCTCAGATGATGGCTCAATGCTTGTCATTCTTGCCGATGGACGTCTTCAGAAGGCTACGCTCGGCGATAACATCAAAGTCTCACCGATCGAGACGAGCGCAGAAATGCGCCTTCGAACGGATGCGGAGCGGCTCTACATTTTCAACCACACTTGGCACCAGGTAGACGATAAATTCTATGATCCAGCGTTTCACGGCGTTGATTGGTCTGCGATGGAAGCGGCCTACAAACCCAAAGTCGCAGCGATCTCGAACAATCGCGACTTTGCTGTTCTGATGTCCGAAATGCTCGGGCAATTGAACGCTAGCCATACGGGCATGTTCTATCGCGGCGGACGTGATGGCATGGGCGATCAAACAGCAGCGCTTGGCGTAATCTTCGATCTAGATGGCGGGCCCGGACTTCGGATCGGTGAAATTTTGGATGATGGTCCACTGGATCGCGATACACTCGATATTGAGATTGGCGACCGGATTACCGCAATTGACGGACAATCCATTACCGGAAGCCAAAACGCGTTTGAGCTTCTCAACCGCAAAGCAGGCGATCGTGTCCGCCTCACGATCGGAAACAAAGAAACGACAATCGCTGTGCGGACATATTCGCGCCGTGATGAGGGCGCCGCCTTGTACGATCGATGGATCGAACGCCGCCGCGCCATTGTTGAAGAGCGTTCAAATGGCCGGATTGGGTTCGTCCATATTCGTGTCATGAACGATACAGGATTCCGCCAAATCTTCTCCGAACTGTTTGGACGCAACTATGACAAAGAGGCGGTGATCGTAGATACCCGCTTCAATGGTGGCGGCTGGTTGCATGATGATTTGATCACGCTTTTAGATGGTGAGTCCTATTTCAATCTGCGCGCACGCGACCGAATTGTATCGGGGGCGCCAGAAGAGCGGTGGGCGAAACCGTCCGCTGTCGTGATGAATGAAGGTAACTATTCCAACGCGCACATGTTCCCATACGCCTACGACCTGTTCGACATCGGACAAACCGTAGGCATGCCGGTTCCAGGAACCGCGACAGCCGTTTGGTGGGAGGGCCAAGTCTCAGGCGACCTGGTTTTTGGCATTCCGCAACTGCCCGTCTTGGACCAGAATAATCAGCCCCTGGAAAACCAAGAGCTTCAGCCAGATATCCTGGTCGACAATGCGCCGCAATTTGCGGAAGTCGGACGCGATCTCCCGCTTGAAACCGCGGTAGATTCACTCCTGACCTCACTCGGCTCAGAGTAACAGACGTAACGATCTAGGAAGGGGCGGCGCTAAGCGTCGCCCTTTTTATTTTGGGTGACAGACAACCGGCAACCAGGAATAGCCTTTAACAAAGCTGCTCGAGACACGGCTTGGCTCGTCCAGAACTTCCACATGCTCAAATCGCTCTAAGATCTCTTCCCATAGAATTCGAAGCTGAAGTTCCGCGAGACGATTTCCAACACAGCGGTGAATCCCGAAACCAAATGACACGTGATTGCGCGCTTGCTTGCGATCAATAATCAGCCGGTTGGGATCTTCGTCCCAGAAGCTTTCGTCCCGATTTCCCGAGACGTACCACATCGCAACCTTATCCCCTTTACGGATCAGCTTGCCATGCATCTCAACATCCTCAAGCGCGGTGCGGCGCATATAGGCAAGCGGCGTCTGCCACCGAATAAACTCGGAAACCATATTCGGGATCAGCGATGGGTTCGCTTTCAGTTTCGCGTATTCCTCAGGGAACTTGTTCAGCGCGTAGACGCCGCCCGACATCGAATTACGGGTCGTGTCGTTTCCGCCAACGATGAGCAGAATGACGTTCCCAAGCAATTCGTACGGATTCATATCCTTTGTGGCATCGCCATGGGCGAGCAAGCTCATCAAGTCATCCGCGGGAGCAGCATTTTTACGCTCTTGGAAAATGTTCCAGAAGACCTGGCCGCACTGTCCAATCTCTTCGCGCCATTGTTCCATCCCGCCCGGGCAAATGTCCGGATCGGCTGGGCCCGTCGTCACGTCCGACCAGCGTGTGAGATCGCGGCGCTTTTCCTGCGGATAATTGAAAAGCGTCGCGAGCATCATCGCCGTCAATTCAATCGAGACCGAGTTGACCCAATCAAACGGCTCATTCACTGGCAGACTGTCCAAGACTTTTTGCGTCCGCGCCCGGATGAGAGGTTCATACTCTCGGAGCGCTGTCGGCGCCACGGCGGGTTGCGCCGTTTTTCGCTGCGCGGAGTGAACCGGCTCATCGGCGGAGATAAAACTCCGGCCGACCATACTCTCATTCATATTGCTCAGCGTAATCCCGCCGATGAGCCGGTTCACTCCGCGCAGCGAAAAACGGCGCAACCCGCCGTGGCGCCGACAGCGCTCCGAGAGT
>JBCBGJ010000125.1:0-6779 GCA_038526925.1 Pseudomonadota bacterium | reverse complement strand
TCTTCGATCTTCTATTGGTGGAGTATGGCGCGGGCGCATCGACCAAAACACGGATCCTGCTAGATGCTTTGACAGACCCCGCTGGGTACGTGCCGATCGATGTGTCTGAAGACTTTCTACTCCAGACAGCCGAAGCCCTGAAAGCAGAGTATCCGAGCTTAATCGTCCGTCCGATCGCAGCCGACTTTATGGTGGAGCTTGGTCTTCCGGACGATATTGACGGCACGCCCGTCGGCTTTTTCCCGGGCTCAACCATAGGGAACTTGAGCGATGATGAGATTGACCAGTTTCTACGCGCAGCCCGCCGCCTGCTCGGCCCCAGCAGCAAGTTCGTCATCGGTCTAGACCTACGCAAATCCCCCGACATCCTGATCCCAGCCTATGATGACGCGCAAGGCGTAACGGCAGCGTTCAATCTGAACCTTCTTAAGCGGATCAATCGCGACCTTGGTGCCAATTTCGATCTCGAAGCGTTCGAGCACCAGGCGATTTGGAACGATGACGCGTCTCGGATCGAAATGCACTTGCGCAGCTTGAAAGCGCAGAGCGTACAGATTGGTGAGACTGAAATCGCATTCAATGCCGATGAAACGATCCATACGGAGAACTCGCGCAAATTCGATCTCACGAAATTTGTCACGTTGCTCGGCGCGACCGGATGGTCATTGAGCAAAGACTGGCGCGATGACCGCGGCTATTTTGCGGTCTTGATGCTGGAAGCGGACGCATAACGCATCATTGGCCCCCGGTCGGGTTCATTGAGTATAACCTTCCGTGAACGGTGGTTTTTGGGCCACGTTTGGGCGCCTGACGACAATGATCGCTGCAATTGTCCTTCTTCGACGGGTTTAGAGGCGCGAAAACTGCCATCTGCTCGATTTTCGTGCGCAAGAACAGAATTACTGAGCCATACAGACATCTTCAGTGGCTAAAACTCGGGCAGTCCGCTCAAAAGGCCTCACCAATCGCAATTTCTGGAAGGAGCAGATTGATGGGGAAAATGATTTCTCGAGGCCTCGCGCTCGCAATGATCGCCGGCGCATTCACAGCGCCAACCGCACTCGCTGAAGGTGAGTTTTCAGGCAATGTCGCACTGACCACAGACTATGTCTGGCGCGGCGTATCGCAAAACAGCGAAAACCCAGCCGTACAAGGCGGATTCGACTATGCAAACGGCGCGTTCTACGCCGGCACATGGGCCTCTATCGTCGACTTTGGCGGCGCAAATATGGAACTCGACCTCTATGGCGGTTTCGCAGGTGAGACCGAAGGCGGCCTCTCTTGGGACGTCGGTGTTATCGGCTATGTCTACCCAGACGCTGACGACCTGGACTTCCTAGAAGTGTATGGTGGCCTTGGCTTCTCACTGGGCGTCGTTGATCTTGGCGGTTACGCTTACATCGATCCTGACAATGAAACCGTATATCTCGACTTCACCGCTGGCTTCGCAGCGAGCGATGTTCTCGGTTTTGATGCGTCTATCGGCACATATGCTGATGGCGGTGACGACTTCATCGAAGAATACACAAACTACTCCCTCGGCGCGACGCTGGCGACAGAATATGTCGACTTCGATCTCCGCTTCTGGGGCACAGACTCTGACGGTCTCGGTGATGCTGGCGACGAGCGTGTCGTCCTAACAGTGAGCCGTTCACTTTAAGCTCAACTGAGCTTTTTCCGCCCGCCTTTTGCCCTCCTGTCTTGGGCGGGTCTGACTGGCCGCTACTCTTCCCGATCATTCGGAGAGTAGCGGCTTTTTCTTTTGGTGAAGACAGGGCCGCGCGGCCGGCTGATCAAACGGGTTGGGAAAGCTAAGCACGATAAGACAAGACAGTTGACCAACCCTCGCTAAATCAGAGTTCTTTTAAAGCACCTTTCCGGCACCACCCTCAAAGACGCGGGGCGTTAAGTCTTCTCAGCCAGCACCGCTTCCAAAGCCCTCACCCAACAGCATCAATGCATCGCACATCCAAGACGGGTGCATTGAGGTTCAGCAGCCCGGTATGCAGAACCGACACTGTCATTGGCGAGGACAACAAAAAAAGGCGGCTTGGATGGCCCCAAACCGCCTCTCTTGATTTCATAGCGCTACTGCGCGGCTGGCTTATCCAGCGATTTTACGCACATAGTCGTATTCAGACTTCTTCTTTTCGCGCTTCTTCGCAGGCTGGAATGCGATTTTCGCGTGCTCGGCGCAGTAAGGACCGCAGGTCGCTTTGCGTCCGCAGAAGGCAAAGTGCGGATCGGCTGGGTCACCGATTGGCCATTTGCACATGCTGTCGCGGAGCGTGAGAATGGTTGCCGCTTCGCCATCCGCAAGCGGCTGTGGGGGCAGCGCCGCGAGCATTGCCGTTTTCTCATTTGGTTTAAGCTGTGTCTCGACGGCCTCGCGCTGTGGCTTCGGCGCGACCACTGCGCCATCTGGCCGAATACGAGGTTTTGGATGCGCAAGCCGCGGTGGACGCTTCACAGGTCGCGATGGTGTCGCTCGGCCCGATAGGCCAAGGCGATGAACTTTGCCGATGACCGCATTTCGCGTCACCCCGCCAAGCTCTTTTGCTATCTGGCTGGCCGAATGGCCCTCCGCCCATAGCTTTTTCAATACTTCTACGCGATCTTCAGTCCAAGCCATGCGTTTTACCCCGCTCCTTGGCAGCCCCTAGATATTGATAAGAGCGATGCCACCAGCCCCGCTCTAACGCTATATATCGTATCAGGAGCGAAACTAAACACAAGATGCTGATGCCGTCTGTCCACAGGCAATCAATATATAGTAGCAGTTGTGGATAGGTTTTACCCTATCGCCAAACGCCGAGTCAGCTCTTAAGTGTCGGGTCATGCCTGATACATCCTCCTCTATGCTCTCACCGCCAAAACCACGCACCTATGGCGCCGTAAACTGGCTTGGATTGTGGACGCTTTATAAGCGCGAAGTGGGCCGTTTTATGAAGGTCTGGATGCAAACCCTGCTGGCGCCGGTCGTATCGACGCTCTTATTCATGACCGTGTTCAAGCTCGCCTTCGGCAATCGCGGGGAGCTGAGCGGCGATTTCGCAGGGCTCGACTATAATAGCTTTCTCGCCCCCGGCCTGATCGTCATGGCGATGCTGCAAAACGCATTTCAGAACTCCTCAAGTTCTTTGACCATCGCGAAGGTCCAAGGCAGCCAAGTCGACTTTCTAATGCCTCCTTTGTCTCCGCTGGAACTTGCCGTTGGCTTCATCTTCGGCGCCGTCACACGCGGCGTAATTGTTGGCGCGATTGCAGCGACAGGCATTCACTTTAGCGGCCTCGCGGATCTCTCCGTCGTCCATATTTGGCCGATCATCTGGTTCGGCTTGATGGCGACGATTTTCCTTGCCGCAATCGGCGCGATGGGCGGCATCTGGGCAGATAAGTTTGATCATCTCGCGGCGGTCTCAAACTTTGTCATCGTCCCACTGACCTTCTTGTCCGGCACGTTCTACGACATCAATGTGCTCGTCGAGCCGTTCAAATCAGCCGCCTATTTCGATCCGATTTTCTTCCTGATTGACGGTTTCCGATACGGCTTCTTAGACGCCGCAAATTCAAACATCATGACGGGCGTGATTGTCAGTGGCGCGGCCGCCTTCCTTGCCTCTGCCGGGGTCTGGTGGATGTTGAAGAGCGGATACAAACTGAAAGCCTAAGGCCCCGTGTCGCTTCCGATCCTCACTATGACCGATGTGCGGCTCGCCTTTGGTGGCAAGCCGCTTTTTGAGGGTGTGTCATTTACCCTGGCCAAGGGCGAGCGCGCGGCGCTTGTCGGGCGAAACGGCGCTGGGAAGTCGACTTTGATGCGTCTGATCACGGGGCGTCACGAACCAGATGATGGCGAGCTTTGGATTCATCCCGGTACAATGATCACAACGGTCGAGCAGGAGCCGGATCTATCGGCCTATGAAACGGTGCTCGATTACGCAACGTCCAGCGGCGCCGAGGCTTGGCGGGCGGAGGCAGAGCTTGGCCATTTTGGCGTGGCCCCGCACGTCAATCCGAATATTCTTTCTGGCGGGCAGACCCGACGCGCAGCGCTCGCCAAAGCCTTCGCCTATGATCCCGATGTCTTACTGCTCGACGAACCGACCAACCACCTCGACGTTCCGATGATTGAGACCTTGGAGTCACGCTTGATGGGGTTCAGCGGCGCTGTTCTCTTGGTCAGCCACGATCGCCGCTTCATGGAGACTGTCACAACCAATACGCTGTGGCTCCGAGATGGGATCGTCCTGAAAAGTCCGAAAGGCTATGGCGATTTTGAACGCTGGGCCGAGGAAATTGAAGAAGCGGAAATTCGCCAGCTCGAAAAAATCAAAACGCAGCTGAAAGCCGAAGAACATTGGCTGCAGCGCGGAGTGACCGGGCGCCGAGCCCGCAACATGGGCCGACTTCACAGGCTGAAGGGCATGCGGGCCGAAGCGGCGCGCCGGAAATCGGCGATTGTCGCCCAAAAGGCCAAAGCCGGGATCAGCGCGGAAGAAGCCGGCCACCAATCGCGCAAAGTGATTGAGGCATTCGGCCTGACCAAAGCCTATGACGACCTCAAAATCGTAGACGGCTTGGACTACAAAATCCTGCGCGGCGATCGCGTTGGCTTCATTGGGCCAAACGGGGTCGGAAAGACCACGCTGCTCAAGCTTCTGCTCGGCGAGCTGGAGCGCGATAGCGGCAACGTTAAGCTCAATCCGGCGCTGCGCATTACCTATCTCGACCAGACTCGCCACACATTACGGCCGAAAGATACGCTTTGGGAAGCGCTCGCGCCGCAAGGCGGTGACAGCATCATGGTGCAAGGGAAACAGCGTCATGTCGCGGCCTATGCCAAAGACTTCCTGTTCAAGCCGGAGCAACTACGCCAGGCCGTCTCCGCCCTGTCCGGCGGCGAGCGCAACCGCCTGACGCTGGCCATTGCGCTGGCGCAATCCACTGATGTCTTGGTGCTCGACGAACCAACCAATGATCTCGATATGCAAACCTTGGATTTGCTTGAGGACATGCTCTTAAACTTCGAGGGCACTTTGATCCTGGTCAGCCATGATCGCGCTTTCTTAGACGCCACAGTGACCTCATGCCTCGTCCCACTTGGAGATGGCGAATGGGTCGAGACCGCTGGTGGCTGGACCGACGCGCAATCGCAGATCAAGGGCAAACCGGGCAAAGCCGGCGCGGCGGACAAAAAGGCCAAAGCGGCGAAACCCAAATCAAGTGAGCCTAAGAAACAAACCAAGCTCAGTTTTAAGGATCAGCACCGCCTGAAAGAGGTCGAGACAGAAATGCCCCGCCTGGAGGCCGAGATCACAGAGCTTGAAAGCAAGCTGTCAGATCCGAACCTGTTCAATGACAATCCAGATGAGTTCAACCGCATCAATGCGCGTCTCGAAACAGCTCGTTCAGATCTTGAGCAAGCCGAACTTGATTGGATGGAGATTGAAGAGAAGAAAGAAGCCCTTGCGGGCTAATCTCTCCTAAACTTCAAACCAACCGCGCTCGCGCATCCAAGCGATGATGTCATCGGCCGCCTGGTCAGCGCTTTGCTCAACCGTGTTGATGGTGATTTCAGGCGATTCCGGGGCTTCGTATGGACTATCGAGACCGGTGAAGTTTTTAATCTCCCCTGCCCGCGCCCGTTTATAGAGGCCTTTGACATCACGCTCTTCAGCCACCTCAAGCGGCGTGTCGACAAAGATCTCAACGAACTCGCCGTCCTGCATCATGTTGCGCGCCATTTGGCGTTCTGATCGGAAGGGCGAGATGAAGCTGACCAGCGTGATCAGACCGGCATCGCTCATCAGTTTCGAGACGTTTGAGACGCGCCGAATGTTCTCCACACGGTCTGCATCGGTAAAGCCGAGATCCCGGTTCAGGCCATGCCGGACATTGTCGCCATCAAGCACGAATGTGTGCTTACCCATCGCAAACAGCTTTTGCTGCAAGGCATTAGCAATTGTTGATTTGCCGGAGCCAGATAGGCCCGTGAACCAAAGCACAGCTGGCTTTTGCTCTTTCTGCGTCGCGAGGGCGGCTCGGTCTACGTCAAGGGCTTGCCAGTGGATGTTACCAGCCCGGCGCAGGGCAAAATCGATCAGCCCAAGACCAACGGTATTGTTGCTGAGCCGGTCAATCAGAATGAAGCCGCCGGTTTCCCGGTTCTGATCGTAAGGATCAAAGGCAATCGGCTGGTCGAGCGCTATTGTGATCACCCCGAAATCATTCAGGCCAAGTGTTTTGGCCGGCTTATCCTGGATCGTGTTCACATCGATCCCGAACTTCAGATCCAGCACGGTTGCGGTCACCGTTTTAGTGCCAATTTTCAGCAAATAGCGCCGTCCTGGCAGCATTTCGGTGTCTGCCATCCAAAGCACACGGGCCTGAAATTGGTCAGCTGTTTCGGCTGGCTCACCAGCGGCGCAAATCACATCGCCGCGGGAGGTGTCGACCTCATCGGCGAAGGTTAGCGTCACGGACTGTCCGGCGATCGCTTCTTTCAAATCCCCGCCATGCACAACGATCCGCTCAATCGTGGTCTCTTTGGCGCTTGGCAGCGTTTTGACCTTATCGCCTGGCTTGATCCGACCTGACGCGATTTGGCCAGAGAAGCCGCGAAAATCCAAGTTCGGACGATTGACCCATTGGACCGGCATCCGGAACGGCGCGTTCACGCGCTCATCATCAACAGGAACCGTTTCCAGATACTCCATCAGAGGCGGGCCCTGATACCAGGGCATATTGTCTGAACTGGTCGTGATATTGTCGCCCGC
>JBCBGJ010000124.1:0-6858 GCA_038526925.1 Pseudomonadota bacterium | reverse complement strand
CTTTGCGCAGACCCAGCAAGCCATTGCGGGCGACGCGAGCACGGACATATGGGTTGGCACTCTCAGAGCCAATCGACCAATCACTTTGCCAATTGTCGATATTGATCGCCTGACCGATGCTCGGCCCCCCCGAGATCATGCCGCCAAACCAGAGCGCTGTTAGCGCCCCAAAATTTGCCCCGAAGATGATGGCAACGATAAGTCTAATGACCATTTGCATAAGGCTTTATATCCAACATCGCGCACTCGTGAAGATAGATTTCGCTTCCCTCGCTTGCCATGGACGATGGGCGAGTTAATCGGAACTGGGGCCAAAGGAGACGCCAAGCATGATCTGGCAATTTCTGAAATGGACGATGCGCTTGATTTTGGGTGCCATCGTAATTGCAGGCATGTCCGCCTGCACGATGCTTGGCCTTAACTATGCCAGTCTCGAAACGGATAATCGCCCGGCGCCTACCCCGGAGATTTCCCTTCCGTTCGACGCGGATGGAACGCGAGAAATTCTAGAGGCCGAACTCTATGGCCCGTGGCCCGAGAACTTACCGGTCACGGCGAGTGAGCCTCGTATGATTGATGACAATTACCTTGGCGGCCGCGGGACGCTTGAAGAAATCACAATGACGATTGGAGAGGGCGACGGCGCCCGCAGTTTCCCGGTCGTGATTGCGATCCCAAATGAAGCGCAAAGCAAGCCTGTTCCGTTGCTGATCAGCCAGACGTTTTCTGACAATTGTTCGGTATTTCCAGATGATCCCGTCACAGAGTTTGGTGGCGGCATTTGTAACGGGTCTGGCATGACCGGGATGACGGGCTTTCTCGCGACCAATATTTTCGGGACCTATATCGCCTACGCGCCAATTGATCGATACTTCGATGCGGGCCTTGCCTATGCAAGTTTCTCAGGCTGGAGCTTTGTGCCCGACACAAATGGATCAGCGCAAACGGCAATGGCAGAGCTCACCCCAGGACCAGCGCCGACCAGCGCACTGATGGCGTGGGCGTATGGCTTCCACGCAGCGGCAGGCGTTTTCGGCGAGGATTCTCGAATAGACGTCAACGCAATCGGCGCGATCGGCCATTCCCGATATGGCAAAGCCGCTTTGATTGCATCTGGCTGGTCAGATCGGATTGCGACCGCTGTCGCGCACCAGTCGGGATTTGGCGGCGGATCGTCCTCGCGTTCAACCACGGGCGAAACCCTGGTTCGGATGGCGAAATCCTATCCGCACTGGTTGCGTCCGAGGCTCGGCGAAGATCTTGAAGCTGGCCTCGACCTTACCCTCGATCAGCATTTCTTGCTCGCCTTGTCTGCATCGAAGCCGATCTTTCTGGGCAATGGTCGCCGCGATGTTTGGTCGGACCCGAACTCGTCTTTCGTTCTCGCGGAAGCGGCTAGCCCTGTCTATTTGGCGGAAGGGGGCAGGGGGCTTCCTGCCGGCGCCACAATGCGTGACGATTTCGACCCCAGTGTTCAAATTTCCTATTGGATACGGCCTGGCGGGCACAGTGTTGTGTCTGAAGATATCGATGCGTTCACGGCCTTTATGACCGCGCACTTTGGCGGCAATTCCCGCAGCGAAACGGGTTTGCAAAGCCAAGAATAGGGCCTAGCCTTCCAGCATAACACTGCTGCGGGAGGCAAAAATGGAAATGGAAACACCAGATTTCAGCGCGATGCTGTCGACGCTTATGGATGGCAAAACAGCGGAGCTCCAAGCGTTCTTAACGCCGGTTCTTCTCTTGGTTTGTTGGACCTTGATCATGTGGCTCTGGATGTATGTGACGCGTATTCCGGCGATGCAAAAGGCGGGCGTTGATCCCGATTCTGCGCGTCACCCTGGGACTTATGGCGACAAGCTCCCGGCGAGTGTTCGGTCCGTCGCAGACAACTACAATCACCTGCACGAGCAACCGACGATCTTTTACGCCCTTATGGTCTTTGCAGGTCTCACCGGCGGTGGTGATGCCCTGATGCTCAATCTTGCTTATGGCTATGTGGGCGTTCGCGTGCTGCATTCCTTGGTTCAAGTTCTATCGCCAAAGGTTGCTTTGCGCTTCCTGGTCTTTGCGCTCGGATCTATCGTTCTGTTCGTGATGGCGGGTAAGGAAGTTATTCGGGTCTTCCTGTAGGGCCCGTTCCGGTTTAGAGGCGGGATATGGCTACAATACCTCTGTCCCGCCTTGAACAAGTCATTGAACGTTTCGAAGAAGTTGAAGCCCGTATGGGCGCAACAACTGACAGCGATGAGATTGTAGCGTTGTCGCGCGAACACTCAGAGCTCAAACCCGTTGTAGATGCCGCGCGTGAGCTCATCTCAATGCGAGAGGGCCTCGAAGAAGCAGAGGCGATGGTCCGAGGCGACGACCCAGACATGGCGGAGCTCGCCCAAGAAGAACTTAACGATCTGAAAGCCCGCATTCCGGACGCCGAGAATGAGATGCAGCTTTTGCTCTTGCCAAAAGATGCCGATGACAAAGCCAATATTGTTCTCGAAGTCCGTGCTGGGACTGGCGGCGATGAAGCCGCCCTGTTCGCCGGGGACCTGTTCCGCATGTATTCGCGCTATGCTCAGATTGCGGGTTGGAAAGTGGATATCCAAAGCGCCTCAGAGGGCGATGTCGGCGGCTATAAGGAAGTCATCGCGAATGTCGAAGGCGACGGCGTCTATGGGCGTTTGAAATGGGAGTCTGGCGTGCACCGCGTGCAGCGCGTCCCGGCCACCGAGACGCAGGGCCGCGTCCATACTTCCGCGGCATCTGTCGCCGTTCTTCCAGCCCCTGAAACGGTTGAGATCGAAATCCGTACTGAAGATATTCGGATCGACACAATGCGCGCCTCTGGCTCGGGGGGTCAGCACGTTAACACCACGGATTCGGCTGTGCGGATCACCCACTTGCCAACCGGCATTGTCGCAACGAGCTCTGAAAAGTCACAGCACGTAAACCGCGATAAGGCGATGCAACAGCTTAAAATTCGTCTCTATGAAAAAGAGAAACAAGAGCGCGACGCAGAACGCGCGGAAGCCCGCGCCTCCCAAGTTGGCTCCGGAGACCGGTCTGAGAAAATCCGGACCTATAATTACCCGGAAAACCGCGTCACGGATCACCGGATCGGACTGACATTGTACGCCCTCGATAAGGTTATTGCCGGGGATAAGCTTGAGGACGTGGTGGGTGCGCTGATGACCGAGGATCAGGCTCGGCGGCTCGCGGCCATGGAAGACGCGTGAGCGAGACATCCGCAGCGGAGCTACTCCGCCAAGCCACTGTTCAACTTGCGGAGGCCGGCGTGCCCAGCGCCCAGCACGATGCAAAGCGTCTTTTGCTCTCCGTTTTCTCCGGTAACACAGCCGCGCCGCTTTCGCTCGATCAGCTCAAGCTTTCGAGCGAGGCGATGGCCCGGTACAAAAAGCTGCTGACCCGCCGTGCGAAACGTGAGCCTTTGCAGCATATCCTTCAGTCTGCATCGATCATGCATCTCGACCTCAAGTCGGATGCCCGCGCACTGATCCCCCGCGACGATAGCGCAGAACTTATCCAACTCGCTGTGACCCGGTTCAGTCAGCGCCAGCAAGACCCAATCACAATTGCCGACCTCGGGACAGGAAGCGGTGTGCTCTTGGCGGAGTGTTTATACGCGTTCAAAGCCGCGTCAGGAATTGCAGTAGAAGCGAGCGCGGCAGCTATGAGCCTTGCAGAAGAGAATTTTGAACAGCTCGGGCTGTCTGACCGGGTATCTCAGTTTCAAGGGTCCTGGATGGATTGGACCGCGTGGGGGGATTGCGACCTGATCCTCTCAAACCCACCCTATATTGAGAGCGCGGTGATCAATACTTTGGCCCCGGAGGTTCGGGACTATGATCCGCTCGACGCTTTGGATGGTGGTGCAGATGGTCTGAACGCCTATCGTGAAATCGCTTCAGCGGGGTCGCTTCACATGAAACCCGGAGCGCACCTGGTGCTGGAGATTGGCTATGATCAACGCAAAGCGGTCGCTGGCCTTCTCCAAGCTTCAGGTTTTGCAGACCTAGAGTTCCGGAAAGATCTTGGCGGCAATGACCGCGTCATCGCCGCCACAAAAACTTAGCAGAAACCCCCTTGGCGAATCCGAAATGGCGCGCTACGTAAACGTCCAAGGTCAGCGATCAGGGGGCAACCTATCGGACCTTTAGCCAGCGCGACAATGTAAGAGAGAGTGCAAGCCTCGCGCGTAAACCGTCCGAAAATCGGACTTTGAAGATCAGGAATTGCCTATGGCCATGCAGCGCAAGCGCCGTCGCCGCTCGGGTGGAAACAATAACAATAATCCGAACCCAAATCGCCACTATGAAAGCAACGGACCTGACGTCCGCATTCGCGGTTCTGCGCAGCAAATCCTCGATAAATATATGCAATATGCGCGCGACGCCCAAACCGCTGGCGATCGTGTAAAAGCCGAGGCTCTCTTCCAGCACGCCGAGCACTATGCCCGCATTGTGGCTGTGTTCGAAAAGCAAAAAGAGGAAGCGCGGCTTGAGCGCGAAGCTCGCGAGGCAGCGAAAGCCGAAGAGCGTGCTCAGCGTGAAGCCGAACGCGCGGCACAAGGCGGAGACGACTCCGCCGATAACGGCGAGGCGTCTGAGGAGTCTGACGCCGCTGAAGCCAGCGCGGATGGATCAGATGAGGCCCCAAAGCAACGTCGGCGCAGTCGCAAACCGCGTGAAGACAATTCTGAAGGCTCGGTAGACTCAGAGCCTGTCGAAGCTGCAGAAGATGACGCCGAGAAACCGAAACGCCGCCGGAGCTATTCACGGAAAAAAGACGCGCCTGTTGAGGCCGTCGAAGAGGCTGATGGTGTCATGAAAACGCTGGCCCGCGGCACTGACGAAGTCGTTGCAGAGGCTGAATAGACTCAGACCATGCTGGCGTCTGTCGGCAATCCAAATAGAAGACGCCCTGTAAGTTCCCAGGTCGCGGGTGCAGTGACGATATGCTGCGTCATAGCGTGCGAGTCACGGAAGCGGCGTTGCAAATCACTTGCTTCGAACAGGGCCGCACCGCCGCCTAAATCATAGCAAACTCTACAAATCTCCGCGCCTGTTCTGACCATGTGGGTGCAGGCCATCCGCAAGGCTGCACGGCGCTCGACCGGGATATCATCGCTGTTTTGAGCGATCTCCCAAGTCTGCTCAATTTCATCGTGCAGGTAAGCTCTGGCGGCGCGGAACTGGGCGGTCATACGCGCCATTTCAGACTGAATTGTCGCGCGTTCGCTCAACGTCTTTTTGGAGCCTTGGTTTTTCTTGGCGCCAGCTAGATCCGCAAAAGCTTGAAGGGCGCCTTTGGCATTGCCCATCGCTGTGGCGGCGACACCGAGGCTGAGCAGGCCAAAAGCCGGGAACTTAAACAGGGCGCCATCAATAACGGGCTTATCCGCGACGAGGCTGACCGATCGCCCTTTTGGAACGCGGACATTCTCCACCGCAATGTCTCCGGATCCGGTGCCCTTCAAGCCCATGACGTGCCACGTATCGATAAGCTCTGCCTCGTCCGCAGGGAAATACATCATTCGCGCGTCAGGTCGGCCGTTCGGGAGGGTTCTGAGCTCGCCATCTTCAAACACCATGGAGCCGCAGCACAGCCAGGCGCAATTTGCTGATCCAGACCCCCACTGCCAGCGGCCTGACACGATGTAGTCGTCGCCATCGACCACTGCTTTGCCCATTGGTGCGAACACACCGCCGGTGATTGTACCCGGGTTATGGTAGACTTCTTTGGCGAAGTCTGGCGCCATGTAAGCTGCGTTCATTGCCGCTGTGGCGCCGATCATCACACACCACCCGGCGCTTGCATTTGCCTCTGCAACCGCTTCGACCGCATCCACGATCTGTTTCGGGGCGCATTCAAGTCCGCCATAAGCGGATGGCAATATCATCTTGAACAGACCGCCCTCTGCAAGTTTCGCGGCAAGGTCTGAAGGAAGGCGGCGAACGTTTTCCATTTCGGCGGCGCGTTCCGACAGTTCAGACTGTAGGGCGCGTGCGGCTTGAAGGGTTGGGTGCTCTGTTTGAATGGTCATATGCTCAGCCTGCCTCAACTTTATATATATGCCAATAAGCAAAGACGCCGATTGCCTTTGCCAAGCGCCTGCCTATGTCTTCGGCAGACCATTCAAGGATCTCCGATATGACTTACATTCTTATCCATCACACGGGTTGCGGCTCATCGAAAAAGGGCCTCGCGCTGTTGCAGGAAAACGGTATCGAGCCGGAAGTCCGCAAATACATGAACGCGTCCAGCAAACTGAGCGTGGATGAACTGAAAGACATCGCGAAGAAAATGGGCGGTGTCTCCCCGCGCGCTTTCCTTCGAGAGAAAGACGCGGTCAAATTTGAACTTCCAGAATCTGCGTCGGACGCAGAGGTCTTCGAGGCTATGGCAGATAACCCACGTCTGATTCAGCGACCCATCGGGATCAAGGACGACAAAGCCGTTTTGGGCCGCCCGAATGATAAGCTTCTCGAAATCGCCTAATCGATCAAATTTCATCGATTGAGAACACGTCAATTCAACCAGCACCTGCGATACAGATTACTCGATCTATTCAAAGGTGTTCGGCATGTTGGCGCTTCAGCTGCTCGCAATCGCATTCTTAGTTTTGTCCGCGGCCTTCATGTTTGGCCCGGCCCTGGTGATGTACGGTCCGAGAGCTATGCCATCTTTGATGCGTGATGGCCAAGCGCGGTTTTGCTGCGGATTTTTGGGGTCGGCGATGCTTCTAGCTCTGGTGCTTCCCGGGTTTGGGTCTGCTGTGACCTCGGGCGGTAGCGCCATGACTTTAGTGATGACGGATGTCTTCACCATGCGGTTCAATAT
>JBCBGJ010000123.1:0-6968 GCA_038526925.1 Pseudomonadota bacterium | reverse complement strand
TGCGATCGCTGCGCCATCAGTTTCATTATTTTCTAAAGATGCGCTGAGCGTTACAAGCGAGTCCCGGTACGCGGTTCGAGATTGCCGCCACCGCGCGCGGGCATCTTCCACGAGCACGCCATTATCAGGCGCTGTGGTTCCATAGTCTTCAGGATAGATTTCCTCGTATTCGCGTTCAACTTCTTCAACGCCGTATCCGATCCCCTCAGCGTCGCGCATAAGGTCGTAAAGTCTGCGAATGCGGTCACGAATAATCGCTTCGGCGATATTCACATCAAGCGTTTCAAGATTGCGGGCCATGTTTTCCAACATCTCAATCTCGTGGGTGAGCTGCTCAATCTGCTGATTGATTTCTTGCAGGCTGCGCACAGCGGTCAGAATATTTTGAACATGATTGGCCGGGTCGTAGACCACGCCGCCGCCGAAGAGTTGCGCAGATGCGGGCGGGACGGCGGCGATCACTCCGATTGGCAGGGCGCATAATGCCGCTGAGAAGATAAGGCGTTTCATTTGCCGCGCTCCTATTCTGCAGCAACGGCGAGCGGGTGCGCGGAAATTTCGCGGCCCGGCCACTGCTCGAGAATTTCTGCCGTCCAAGGCAGCTCTTTTTCGATCAACCAGCATTCCGCAAAGTCGGCTGGCTCTGTTTCGGCGGACACGCGGTCGAGCAGGGCTTGGTCTTCAGGTGACGAGGCGCCGCAAATCGAAAGCGCGATCGGTCCAAGCCCATGCTCAAACACGCGGCAGCCGAGTGGGGATTGATAATAGTAATCCTGTTTCGGTGTTGCCTGACTGATCAGTTCGACTTGGCGGGCGTTCAATCCAAAGCGTTCGTATGTTTCTTTGGTTTGTGGTTCTTGCGCCCGTTCATTTGGCAGAAAAATACGGGTCGGGCAGGATTCTATAAGCGCGGGCGCAATCGACGAGTTCGCAATGTCGGCGAGGCTCTGCGTCGCGAACACAACCGCGACATTCTTCTTACGTAAGGTTTTGAGCCATTCTCGAATGCGCGCAGAAAACATCGGGTCATCGAGAAAGAGCCAGGCTTCATCCAGGATGAGCAGTGTGGGGCGACCGTCGAAGCGTTCTTCTAGGCGATGGAAGAGATAGGTGATGACAGGAGCAACCGCTCCGCTCGCATGCATCAGATCTTCCATCTCGAAACAGACTGTATCAGCGAGCGTCAGGCTTTCCTGGTCAGCATCCAGCAATCGGCCATATGGACCTTCTAATGTGAATGGATGAAGCGCTGACTTTAGAGTTTCGTCTTGCAACATGAGCGTGAGACCGGTGAGCGTGCGTTCTTCTGAAGGTGCACTCGCGAGAGATCGAATGGCCTCCCACAAATTGGCCTTAAGATCCGGCGTCATGGTGACACCTTCGCTTTCACAAAGACCCGCCAGCCATCCGGCCGCGAAGCTTGCGCCCGTCTCAGAGTCGACGTCTTTCAGAGGCTGCATGCTCGGCGCTCTGGCGCTGCCAAGATCGATATGGGCGCCGCTCATACAAAGCGTCGCAGCGCGGGCAGAACGGCCTTTGTCAAAAATGAAAACTTGGGCGTTTTCGTATCGCTGCCATTGCAAAGCCAGCGCTGAAAGCAAAACAGATTTTCCGGCGCCAGTCGGTCCAACAATTAATGTATGACCGACATCGCCGACATGGAGATTGAGCCGAAACGGCGTGGTGCCATCAGTTTGAGCCTGGATCAGGGCCGGAGCATTTAGATGATTGTTGAATTCTTCTCCGGCCCAGACAGCAGATAGTGGAACCATATGGGCGAGGTTCAGCGTGTGCAGGATGGGTTGGCGGACATTTGCGTAAGGGTGGCCGGGCAAAGACCCGAGCCAGGCATCGACGGCATTGAGTGTTTCCTTGATGGCCGTGAACCCGCGGCCATTGATGATCCGTTCGGCAATTCGGATATTCTCTTCGACCGTGCGCAGATCTTCATGTGCGACGGTGACGGTCGTCGTGACATATCCGAACGAGACCAAATCTGATCCAAGCTCTTGTAGAGCCGCATCCGCGTCGATTGCTTTATTGTCGGCATCATTATCCACCAGAGCGGCTTGTTCATTAAACAAAGTTTCGCGGAGCACCGCGCCGACTGATTTGCGTTTAGCAAACCAATGCCGGCGTTTCTTGGATAGGACTTTCTCGGCTTCGGCCTTATCCATTGCGATAAAGCGCGTCGCCCAGCGATATGAAAACCCTTGGCGGTTCAATTCATCCAGAATGCCGGGTAGGGTGGACGCTGGAAAGCCGAGTATCGAGAGCGTTCTAAGGTGCGCCTCGCCAATCTTAGGTTCAAGCCCGCCTGTGAACGCCTCATCAGCCAGGATCGCATCAATGAAGACGGGCAGCTCTGGCGTCGAAATAGGGTGGCGCTTGGTGGATATTGTCGAATGCAAATAGGTGAGCGTTTCATCGTCATCTAGCCGGCAAATGTCCGCAAGACATGTCGATAGGAGATCAAAGACGCGGGCGCTGTGTTGCTGAAATGTGTCTAGACGATCCCGCCACGTCGCAGCTTCCTTTGTGTCGGGCCGCGTAATCAAAGCCTTTTCGGCCTTGCCGGTTGTATCTGCTGGCGGAAGCCAGAGGAGGGTTAGATAATAATCGCTTTGATAACGTGCACCAGATGCCTCCACCTGCAGCGCGCGTTCTTCGTCGACTAACCAAGAGACTGGATCGGAGAATTCACTTGCTGGATAGTCGCTCACCTCATTGCGCTGGGCTTCAAAAAACAGAGCCCAACCGGATCCGAACCGCCGCAGCACATTGTTGACGCGCGACATGATGGAAACGAGCTCTTGGCGCGTTGAGCTCTCAAGGTCCGGGCCTCTATATCTAAAGGTGGTTTGGAAGGAGCCATCCTTATTCAGGACCACACCTGGCGCAGGCAAACACGCCCAAGGAAGATAATCCGAAAGAAGGCTTTGGGTTTCGGCATATTCTTTCAAGTTCAGCATTTCAAAAACTCCCTGTGGCGCATGGACCGGGCAAGAACGGCCATGAAATCTGGATCGCTTTTGGCCACGAACACTGCCGCTGAGTGCCCCAGCACCCACAAAAGCAGGCCAGGGACCCAAAGCCTCAGCCCAAGGGCGAGCACGGCCGCCAACGTTCCGATGGCGATGGCAGCGCTTCGCGGCGCGCCGGCCATTAGGATCGATTCGGTGAGCGAGCGATGCAGCGGGATTTCATAACCGTCCGCCATTAGATCAGCGCGCCGCCGCCAAAGCTGAAGAATGTGAGAAAGAAGCTCGTCGCAGCGAACGCGATCGACAATCCAAAGACGATCTGGATTAATTTGCGCATGCCGCCAGATGTCTCGCCAAAAGCCAGCATTAATCCCGTCAGCGTGATGACGATCACCGCCACGATGCGGGCGACCGGACCTTCAATCGATTGTAGGATTTGATCGAGCGGACCTTCCCACGGCATGCCGGATCCGGCTGCGTAAGCGGGCAGCGTCAGCAGAGATGTCGCCGCGACAGCAACCCCGCCTCTGATGGCATGAAGTTTGTTCTTAAGAGTCATGATTGAGTGCCTTCTGTGACAAGTGAAAGAGAACCAGAAGCAAGCGGCTGCGTGACATAATCGCTGCCGTCAAAATCAAGGACGGTCAGCGCCTCTTCGACGCGGCGCTGACCGTCTGCGCGGCTCATAAAGACGACCACGTCGATAGTCTCGGTGATGAGATCGAACGGAACGTGACGGGTCGCTTCGAGCGTCAATTGTTCCAGCCGTTTCAAAGCGCCGTGCGCTGAGTTTGCATGAAGCGTGGTGATCCCGCCTGGATGTCCAGTGTTCCAGGCTTTGAGAAGATCGAGCGCCTCGCCGCCGCGCACTTCGCCGACGATAATTCTGTCCGGGCGCAGACGCAGCGTCGAACGCACCAAATCCTGTAAGCTCGACGCGCCGCGATGCGTGCGCAATTGCACTTTGTTTGCGGCGCGGCAGTTGAGCTCACGCGTGTCTTCGAGAATTACGATCCGCTCTGCTTCAAATCCGCCCTCGGCCAGGAGGGCATTGGTGAAGGTCGTTTTACCTGAAGACGTACCGCCCGCGATCACGATGTTCTTGCGGTTAGACACGGCAGCTTGCAATGCAGACGCGAGCGCAGGCGCGAGCGCGCCTTGCTCGACATAGTCTTGCAGCAAAAAAGGACTGCTCGCGGGCTTGCGTATAGAAAAACAAGGCGAAGTAGAAACCGGCGGGAGAAGTCCTTCAAACCGCTCGCCGCTGCTTGGGAGTTCCGCAGAGACGATGGGTGACTTGCTACAAACGGCTTCGCCGACGCCTGAAGCCACAAGACGAATGATCCGCTCGCGCGACGGCGCATCGAGAGAGCGATCCGCTAGCGTTAGTCCGATGCCAGCTTTCTCAATCCAGACCCGCCCGTCCGGGTTTGCCATGACTTCAATCGTATCAGGGGCTTCAAGTGCTTCGCGGACCACGCTGCAAAACGCAGTTCGCAACATCGCTGTGCGGCGCTTTTGTGTTTGCGAGGTTTGTTCGCTTGGCGACATAAGGTTTCAGGTCCATTTTTAGAACCTGGCCAGAATGACACTTATGGAGGGAGGATTTGAGTTGGCGCCTATCCCAATTTATCAATCCAGATCGAACGCGTTCGATTAAGATACAGAGCAAATTTGTTTACACTCTAAGGCGGTGAATATGAAATTTGCACGGAGAAGTAGTATTGCCGGCATATTTTGTTAAAGCGGCGTTAAAGGGCGAATTTCTCTTAAATTCAAATATTTAGTGGCATATCTATTGCGACTTTTGTTTCGGGACAAAGGAGCTGGGACATGAAAACTTACACTTTGCAATCAGATGGCGTTCTCAAAAACTATAATTATCTAAGCCGTATGACGCGGGATCGTTGGTCTTGGGAATATATGCGCCGCGATCCGAATTATATTGCCGATGCAGATATGATGTCGCCTGATGATGTGTCCGGAGTGACCGTTTGTCATTCCATTAAAGTCTACAAATCACGGGTTCCTCAAACGATTGCTGAGCGTTGGGGCCTGATCATGATGGCCGACCCGAATTTAAACGCGCTGGAAGCAAATGCCGTTTGGACGAAAGAAGCCTTTCCGGATCAAGTTGCGATCAATGTACTGCCACGTGCGGCCGGAGAAACGTGCGAAATATACGATAAGAGCGTCACGCTCTGCAAAATCTCGCATTTTACAGATTCGGTCGGACGGGAATTTCTACTAACCCGGGGCAATGGCTGTCTGTTTCAATCGCGTTGCAAAGGGCTTTCTCTTCTTGGCATGGCGCCGGTAAAAATGGATCTCAGCATCACCGATTTTGAAAGTTATGAACGCAAAATCAAAGCGCAGCAGGAAGGCATGCGCGTATTCGGGGACGATCCTGATGCGCAAACGCCAATCTGGACAAAGCGAACGCATATGTTGCGCGACGGCTTGATCGCTTTGGATTGCTTGAACCTTGGCCTGTCGCAGCGAGAAATCGCCAACGTTCTCTACGGCGCAGACCGTGTCAAAGACGAATGGGACCAAGACAGAATGCGCGATGCGATCAAATACATTGTTTCGCGAGCAACGGCGCTCCGCGATGGCGGGTTCCGCATGGAGCTCCTCGGAAGCTACCTAGGGCCAAATACGGTAGCCGGGACGCAAGCGGCTCTTGATGAGGCGAACGACAATGACCAGATTAAGCAGAAACGCGGCGCCTGAAGACTGAATTTCTGATATTCACACACCGAGCCGACTCATGGAATTCGACCTCCATGACGTCTTCTGGCCCCTTCAAATTGACAGATCTAATGGTACGTGAAGCTGGCTTGCTGCCGGAAGATGTAGGCGCCTGGTGTTTATTGGTTGAAGGCTGTTACCACTTGTTTTCGAGCGAACACCAAGCCGTTCGGGCATATGAGAAGTTGCAGCAGGGCGTCGACGTTAGGTAGTTAATCCGTAGAGGAAGATGCGTGCTAACAACTCTAAGCGGAACCGGTCAGCCCGCTTCGCGCGCTGTCTCTTTTGAGATCTTTCCTCGTCGTCGGTCTGGGGCGGACGGCGTGCCTACCCGCGCGCGGTCCACCCGCAAGGCGGCGGTGTCTGTGGGGCGTCTGTATATCTAAAGGTCTCTTACCTGGTCCGCCTTGCGGCCGGCCCTTATGCGCCCGGGCTGACACGTCTCTCGCCGCCCCATCCCGCCTGCCGGGAAAGAAATGACAGGGGTGATCAAGGAGGCAAAACCAATGACCAACTCGCAAATCTCATCTCCTCTTGTCGCTGCCACCGGGAACAGGCCGCGCATCTATTTGGCGTGTGTAGCATCCTATAATTCCGGGCGTTTGTATGGAACGTGGGTGGAAGCAGATCAGGGCGAAGAGCATTTTTGGGCGGCGTTACGGGCTATGATTGCGGGCTCACCCGAGCCCGGCGCTGAAGAATGGGCGATCCATTCTTATGAAGGGTTTGAAGGGGCAGAGCTTTCTGAAAGCGCGAGTTTTGAACACGTTTGCGCACTTGCGGAGTTCATAGCCGAGCATGGAGAGCTTGGCGCAAAAGTCTACGAATACTGCGGAAATGACCTCGATGATGCGCGCGCCACTTTTGAGCGATATGCTGGCGCGTATTCGAGTGCTGCCGCCTTTGCTGAGGAGCTTCACGATGATTTGGGCACGCAAATCCCAGAGGGCTTACAGTACTATATAGACTGGCAAGCCCTTGCCAAAGATATGGATTTCAGCGGCGACATCATCCTTGTTGAGCTTGGCTTTGAAAACGTTCACGTGTTTTGGGCGCGCTGATCCTGATGCCCCACATTCTGTCCTCGACTGAAAAATTGCTAGGGCCGCGTCCGCAATTGCGGCTCGTGGTGCAAGACCAGTTCGTCAGAGAAATCTGGGTCGGTGGTCGAGCGCCGATCATCACAATCCATGACTATGATTGGGGGGCGGCTGACGCAGGCCCGGCCTTCGA
>JBCBGJ010000122.1:0-7016 GCA_038526925.1 Pseudomonadota bacterium | reverse complement strand
CGTGCAGATCAAGCTGGACCATTTATGCACGCTATACCACGCTTTGAGGCTACGATTGCTTTTCGATTTAGCAGGTCCGCCTCGCAATCACCCGCAATTTTTAGAATTTGACGCGGATTTATCCCAGACATGCCAGCTAAATCGAAAAGCAATCGTAGCCTCAAAGCGTGGTATAGCGTGCATAAATGGTCCAGCTTGATCTGCACGCTGTTTATCCTCATCGCTTGCGTCACGGGGCTACCCTTGATTTTTCACGACGAGATTGAATCTGTTATCGAACCAGCAAGCGCCTATTCAAAAGCAGAGTCATTGGACTTTGAAGCCCTGCTTGCCAAAGCGGAAGAAGCAAGCCCAGGCAAAGTGGTCCAATTTGTCTTGAGAGAGCCGAGCAACCCTGGGGTCACCGCCATTGGGCTTGGCGAAACAGCTGGTGCGCCAATTGGGGCGTCGAAAATCATCCTGGTCGAAAACGCGACGGGCGACATTCAAGGAACGGAAGTCATCTATGAAGGCGTCCTGGGCTTCTTCGCGCAGCTGCATATTGAACTGTTTGCAGGGCAGTTCGGCACGCTCTTTTTGGGCTTAATGACCTTATTCTTTATTGCGTCCATGATTAGCGGCGTCGTCGTCTATGCGCCATTTATGAAGCACCGGTCGTTTCAGTTTCCCCCCGCAAAAAAGACTACAAAACGTCGCTGGTTTGATCTTCATAATTCACTGGGGATGGTCCTAGGTGTTTGGCTTCTGGTCGTCTCGGTCACGGGCGCAATCAACACAATTGGCGCGCCATTGATCCAGCTTTGGCTCATGACGGATATGCAGGAAGAAGTCTCTACAGAGATAGATACGCCTTTACCAGACAATTGGCAGCGCACGAGTTTTGAAGCGGCGTATCAACAGGCCCGCGCGGAGCTCCCTGATAGCCAATTTTATTTCGCGATTTTTCCTGGAACTGAGCTCTCGAGCGATCGACACTATTTGGTCTTCAGCACAGGGGTCACCCCCGTCACCTCTCGACTGTTCCAACCTGTTATCGTCAACGCGCATACGGGCGCGTTTGTCTCTGCACCAGAGTTTCCGACATATATGAAAGTCTTCTTACTGTCTCAGCCGCTCCACTTTGGCGATTATGGCGGTTGGCCGCTCAAAGTCGCTTGGGCTATGTTGGATATCGGGGCGATTATTTTGCTTTGGAGCGGCCTTGTTTTGTGGTGGCGGCGCAGAAAGTTTGCCCCAATATTCGAGCGTGCGACAACGAGTTCAGAGGACCACTAAATTGGATAGATCTGAATTCTCCCGCCTGTGGAAATGGCCGTTTATTCTTGCCTTAATGAGCACGACCGCATTGGTGGGCGCGCTTCTTGTAAGTGGGCCGTTAGATTATCTCTTCGGCGCCATTCTCTTAATCGTCGCCGGGGTTGGAGCGTCGATTGCCTTTAAGTCCTTAGCCTAGCCTGCCGGTTCATTTGAGGGATTCAGAAGTTTCAAACGACCTGGTAGAATGAGTATTTAGCAACCAACCAGCTTTGTACACTTGTCGATCCTGAAGGCTCGCGCCTTTGAGATAACGAGACTTCTTAACGTCTTAAATAGGGCGTTTTTTGCCTCTGAGCTAATGACTTCTTTTGCTCGCTTTTCAGAAAGTCCGAGAGGCTTACTTGGAGCGTCTCAAGCCGCACGTTAATCTGCGCTTAGACGCCGAAAGAGACTATGAGAAAAGGCCCGCAGAACATTCTACGGACCTCAACCATTTAATTTGGGATATTTCTATACCCCCGAGTTTCTTGCCGGGGGTATAGAAACATAAACGTCCTCAAGGCGCTAGCTAGGCATCACTACGGTGTCGATCAAGTGGACGACCCCGTTTGAGGCATCGATATCCGTTGCGATGATCGAGGATGTGTTACCTGCAGCATCGGTCAGAATTGGCGCGCCATCAACAATAGACGCAGTCAGAATAGCGCCGTTGACGGTAGTGATTTCGAACGTGCCATCTTCTTCACCGCTAATTGCAGCCACGAGGTCAGCCGCCATGACTTCTCCAGACACCACATGGTAGGTCAGAATGCCGGTGAGGGCATCTTTCTGGTCGGGCTCAAGCAAGCTTGCGACGGTACCTTCTGGGAGTTTTTCAAAGGCGCTATTTGGCGGCGCAAAGACGGTAAATGGACCATCGCTGTTGAGTGTTTCGACGAGCCCGGCAGCTGTGACAGCTGCAACGAGGGTCGAAAGATCATCTGTTCCCGCGGCAACGGCGACAATCGTGCTAGATGCCTCAACGACTGCCTCTTCCATCTCTTCGACGGGCGGCGTCTCTACAACAGCCTCGGTTACGGTGCCGACCTCTTCGCCAGCGGGTAGTGGTTCATCGGCCGTTTCGCAGGCGACGAGCGCTCCAGCGGCAAGCAATGCCACGATAGAGCTATATTTCATTGGTTTGGTCATGAGGTACCTTTCTCTTCTCTCATATCTCTTGGAATGATCAGTGTTTGAAACCTGTTTGGTGACGGGCCGAGGTGCGGCGTATTTCACGCACAAGCAGAGCCGCACTAGCAAGGCTGTTCAGCGAGCCTCAGAAACCGATCTCGCAGATCTTTGTCGGTTTTGAAGACGCCGGTGAATTGAGTTGTGATCGTTGCGACATTCTTATGGTGCACGCCCCGCGTGGTCATACACTGATGCTTCGCATCGATCAGGACCGCGACGCCAGCTGGGTCAAGGACATCTGAGATGCAATCAGCGATTTGGGCTGTCATCGTTTCTTGAGTCTGCAATCGTTTCCCAAATATCTCGACAACGCGAGCTATCTTGGAAATACCAACGACACGATCTGTCGGCATGTACGCAATGTGAGCCTTGCCCAGGATTGGAACCATATGGTGTTCGCAATGACTCTCAACGTCGATGTCTCGCAGCATGACAATATCGTCATAGCCCTGCACATCCTCAAACGTCCGCTCGAGGACCTCCGCCGGATCCATATCGTATCCGGCAAAGAATTCTCGATAAGCCTTCGCGACGCGTTTGGGCGTGTCGATCAAGCCCTCACGGCGAGGGTCGTCGCCGGCCCAGGACAGCAGCGTTCGAACAGCATCCATCGCCTCATCTATGCTGGGTCGGACAATATCTTCGGTTGGTGAAATCTGGTCTCTGGGAGTGATGGCGTCCATGGCCATGGGTGTGTTCCTCGGTCTGAGGGACGAAGGTCGAACCCGATTTGCTTGGCGACTTCCAAGCCGAATTTAGGATTTAACGCCCGCCCGTTTGTCTACCCTCAGGGTAATATCGGCATTTCGAGACACTGCTTGCGTCTCATGAGGTCTTACGCGCATAGCGAGTGTTTGGATCTGTTCCGCAATTACTAAAGTTCTTTGAGCGCATCAGTTTTTGATTTTGCGTGCGACAAACGCGACAGGCCGTCATCCGCTCCGTTTTCTATGGCGTAAACAACACAAAACGGAGCAAAACATGAACACACGGCAATCCCTTCGTAGTCTCGCATGGTCGCTTATCCGCCAGGCCCAGCTTCTCAAACGCGCAGGCCAATTCGATCTTGCAAAGTCGCTCGCGCATCGCGGTCTGGCACTTAAAGCCTATGCCTGGGCGATGACGCCGGAACCAATTCCCATCCGAATAAACAATCGCCGGGCATAGCCCGCACCATAAGAGAATAGAGAAATGAAAAGAACGATACCTCCCAGAAAATCATTTGAATACATCATCACGCCAGCCCAAAAGCCGGGTCAAACCCAGCTGCGCGAACTGAATGAGGTTGTTGCCTCACCTTTGAGTGTTCAACCAAGGTCCAATGCGAACGACCAACCCGCCACGCGGCTCTTACAGCGTCGATTGAAGCGCCAGCGCCGGTTCGTTTGATCCAGGAAACCTCATGATGCAAACGGATCATATTGATACCGAAATTGCCGCCCTTGTTGGCGCACTCGAAAACCGCTCTTGCTTGGTCATGGATGACGATGCGGTTTTTCGTGAGCGCCTTGCTCAATCATTGACACGCTATGGGTTCATCGTCTCCGCCGTTGGGACAGTTCGAGATGGTTTGACGGTCGCTCAGTACAATCCACCGGCCTTTGCAGTTCTGGATTTAAGACTGGATGACGGTTACGGATTAGATGTCGCTCAGGCTTTGAGAGAAGCGAGCCCATCAACGCACATCGTCGTGCTCACCGGCTATGGCGCACTAAAAAACGTCGTGGCGTCTGTGAAAATCGGCGTGCAAAATGTGCTCTCAAAACCAGCCGATATTGAAGACATTATTAATTCGCTCCTTGCTGACCCGAATGGTCGACCATTGCCACCAGAAGCGCCGATGGATCCTGACGATGCGCGTTGGGAGTACATCCAGTCGGTTTATAATAAAAATAATCGTAATGTCTCACAAACAGCGCGCCTGCTGAACATGCATCGGCGAACCTTACAGCGTATTATTCAGAGGCGTGCTCCAGGTCAGCTGCATATTCGAGAATAGCGGCGTGCTGAGCGCCTATCCCTCCAAACAAAGGTACTTTTACGATGCAGAGTAGTGACGACCCAAACCGAGGCTTCGTGACGAAGGCCATGAAGGCGCCGATGCTTGAGGCGGAGCTCGAAAAGCAATTAGCCACCCGGTGGCGTGATCACGAAGATGAGGCGGCGCTCCACGAACTCACCACGGCCTATATGCGGCTTGTGATCGCGATGGCGTCTAAGTTTCGCAATTATGGTCTTCCGATGGCAGACTTGGTTCAGGAAGGGAATGTTGGTCTCATGTTGGCCGCGGCCAAGTTTGACCCGGCAAGGGAGGTCCGCTTCTCAACATATGCGATGTGGTGGGTTCGCTCTGCAATGCAAGATTATGTCCTGCGCAACTGGTCCATCGTTAGAACGGGAACATCAGCAGCTCACAAGAAGCTCTTCTTTAATCTGCGACGGCTACGCGCCCAGATCGACGATACTGATGGCGCCTCGATGGCGCCTCAAAATGTAAAGAAAGTGGCCGACGATCTCGGTGTAAAGGAACGCGACGTAGAGTTCATGGCCTCCCGGCTCTCGAAATCGGACAGTTCGTTAAATGCGCCGGTGGCGACAGACGGCGATATGGAACGCCAAGATCTACTAGAAGATTTCGGGCCTTCGCCCGAAGAGGCGACCATCGAAGTGCGCGACGCTGAGACCTACAAAAATTGGGTTTCAACGGCGCTGATGGTACTCGATGAACGCGAACAATTTATCATTAAGGAGCGCCGCCTCTCTGATGAAAAGGCGACGCTTGGCGCGCTTGGCGATCGTCTTGGGATATCCAAAGAGCGCGTTCGTCAATTAGAAGAGCGGGCTATAGGAAAGCTCAAAACATCTCTCAAGACTGTGCGAAGTGAACTTGTATAGATCGCTTGGTCTGCTCCCCAAAAAGTGGTCCATTATTTGAGTTAGTACCGGCTTCAGATATGGAGCTGAATTATGGGCAAGAGACTGAAGCCTGAAGAGATTATCGCAAAGCTACGCGAGGTTGAGGTTCGCCTCGCTCGCGGTGAGACGGCGACGCAGGCTGCGCGTTCTATCGGCGTGACCGAGCAGACCTACTATCGCTGGCGCAAAGAGTATGGCGGGTTGCAGGTTGGTCAGGCCAAACGGATGAAAGAGATCGAGAAGGAGAATGCCCGGCTGCGGCGTGCTGTCTCTGATCTGACGCTAGACAATCAAATCCTACAGGAAGTCGTGCGGGGAAAGTACTAAGCCCTTCACGCAAGCGTCTTGCGATCGATCATGTGGTGGAAGAGCTGGGCGCGTCAGAGCGCCGGGCTTGCCGCGTGATCGGTCAGCATCGCTCCACGCAGCGCAAGGCCAGAACACCTCGTGGTGACGAGCCTGCGCTGACAGAAGCGATCCTCAGGCTCGCCACTCAGTTTGGCCGATACGGCTATCGCCGGATCACGGAGCTGCTGAGGCGAGACGGCTGGCATGTGAATAAGAAGCGCGTCTATCGCATATGGCGACGTGAAGGGCTAAAAGTCCCGCAGAAGCAACCCAAGCGCGGGCGGCTGTGGCTGAATGATGGATCGTGCGTGAGGCTCAGACCTGCACACAAGGGCCATGTCTGGTCGTATGACTTCGTCCAGGATCGCACCCATGATGGAAAGGTCTTCCGCATGCTGTGCGTCATCGACGAGTACACGCGTGAGTGTCTTGCGATACGTGTCGAGCGGCGCCTGAACTCTCGGGACGTTCTGGATGTACTCGGTGAGTTGTTCGTGCGGCACGGCGCACCAGAGCATATACGGTCAGACAATGGACCAGAGTTTATCGCCATCGCGCTCAGGGAATGGCTGTGAAACGTCGGCGTCGCAACGCTGTACATCACGCCGGCAAGTCCATGGGAGAATGGCTATTGCGAAAGCTTCAACTCCAAACTCAGAGACGAGCTGTTGGCGCGAGAAATCTTCTATGATCTACGCGAAGCCAAGGCCCTTATCGAAGGCTGGCGATACCATTACAACACAGCCAGACCGCACTCATCTCTCGGCTATAAATCACCCGCACCAGAAGCCATCTTGCCCGCAGCAATCATACTGCCTTACCATGTGGAGGTAGCAGCATGATCGCTGCTACGTGGAAACCGCCGGACTGACATAAACGGTGGGCCACCTCAGTGGGGCAGACCAGGGAGACGTCGCAAAAGCGCAATGGATCCAATTCTTGAGCGAGTGAATAAATAGAAACAGCTGAAGCGGTACTGTCAGACTAAATTCGCTTGAGACCACCCTGCCCCGATATTAGTCTCGGCCGCATGTCCAGAAATCCATTTCGCTACTTCAACACATCACCCGAAATTATCCGGTTGGCGGTGATGATGTATGTCAGATTTCCGCTTTCGCTTCGCAACGTTGAAGATCTGCTTCATGAGCGCGGGATCGACGTCTGCCATGAAAGTATACGTCACTGGTGGAACCGGTTTGGTCCGATGTTCGCATCAGAGATCAGGAAGAAACGATCTCAATCGATGAAACAAAGTCCGCAATGGC
>JBCBGJ010000121.1:0-7024 GCA_038526925.1 Pseudomonadota bacterium | reverse complement strand
CGGAGAGCGGTGCTCTCCGGCCGAACTGAAGCAGATTTTGGATGATATCGGATTGCCATCGCCGATCACGCACGCAGATTATGATAGCCTAGCCAACCGTCCAGAAGAGCTAGCCGACGTCGCGAGCGTGCTCGGGTGTAGCCAAATCATACTGCCTTGGATTACCGACGAACAGCGCGGGCTCGATCAGTACAAAGTCCACGCAGAGATGCTCAACCGCGCAGGTGAGGTCTTGCAGGCATCAAATGTTCAGGTTGGATATCATAACCACCAGTTCGAGTTTTTCGATCTTGGGGGTGGAACTATCGGTATGGATATCCTCCTGTCCGAGACTGATCCAAACCTAGTAAATTTTGAGCTCGATCTCTTTTGGGCAGCGTTGACGGGCACGGATATCGTTGCCTTGTTCAATAAGTATCCGGGTAGATTTAAAATGTGCCATATCAAAGACTTGACGGGCGATGCCAGCCCGTATCGAACCAGTCTCGACTTTGGCGCGATCGTCCAAAATGTGATGGCCAATGTTGGCGAGGGGGATCTCCCTTTCGAAGAGTATTTCGCGGCAAATGAGATCTCCGGCATGGAGTATTTCATTGTCGAGCATGACAATCCGCCTCGGCCATTCCGGCAGTCTGTTGAAACAAGCTTGAAATCCGTCAGAGACATGCGCTTCTAGCCGCGCCAATATCGCGCAGTTCAATCTCGCTCAAGCATGCTCAAATGACGAACCATCCAATATGGAAAGGTATAGTCATGTTCGAGCATCCAATCAGATCAGGCGTTTTCGAACGTTGCGGCCGCTGTGGCAAAGGACGCTTGTTCAAAGGGTATCTGAAGTTTCGCGATGAATGCGATGTTTGCGGCCTCGACTATCGCGGTGCTGATACCGCGGATGGCCCAGCCTTCTTTGTTGGCAGCCTGACCATGATCCTGTTCGCGCCATTTTACTTCATTCTGCCTATGGTCGATCTGCCAATGCTTCCGTTGATCGGCCTATGGGTGCTTTTGATTGGCAGCATGGTCGGATTTGCGGGAGTGCTCCTTCCAAAATTTAAAGGCGTGCTCTTCAATCTTCAGGTGCGACACAAAGCTGAGGAAGCGAGTTTTGAGAGTACAGGCCAGCACGGCCAACCCCCGCGTAACTGGAAGCATTAAGCCGACCGCGTACGGTTCGGTGACCTAACAATGCCTCTTTGAAAATAGTCCCGAGAATATAGGCGCCAGCGAAGATTACGCCTTTGATGGTGCCGGAGATTTTAGAGACTCCGATGCGGCGCCGATAAGACACCGGTACTTCGTGACACTTTAGGCCAAGCTTTAGGGCGCGCACCTGCATCTCGACGGTCCAGCCAAACGTCGGAGCCTGCATGTTCAGCCGTTCATAGGCTTTTCGCTCGATCGCCCGAAAGGGTCCCAGGTCAGAGAAGGATCCTCCCCAGAACACTTTCATTAGGCTTGTGGCGAGCGCATTCCCCCAGCGTTGCGTCAGGGTTAGAGCGCCGCGTTGTACATTGCCGAGGGCGCGAGATCCAACGACAAAATCAACGTCTCTTATACGGATGGGCGTGATCAAAGATTCGAGGTCACTTGGGTCGTCTGCGCCATCGCCGTCCATGAAAATGAGCAGATCCGCCTCGGGTGCGGCCGCGACACCCGCGAGACAAGCCCGTCCATAGCCGGCGGGTTGGGCGACCACAACGTCGGCGCCTGCTTCGATCGCTCTTTCAGCCGTTCGGTCTGATGACCCATTATCTACGACGATGACGCGATCCACTTGGTGCTTCACACCGCGGACAACTCCGCCAATGGCGTCCTGCTCATTAAGCGCGGGAATGATGATGACGGATTTCATACTGATGTTCCTTTTTAAAAGCGGAGCGAGCAATCAGCGCGAGGGGAACGCCAAACGCGATTGGCACGATGATCCATTGGTAAAGCAGGGCGTCATCGCCGAGCTGAAACCTCAGCCAATAAAGCGGCGCAGTCAGCGTGAGCGCATTTAGTCCTGGATGTGGGAAGAAAGGCAGAAGGGGGGCGATCCAGATCAGATACCAAGGATACCCGGTCGGTGAGAGAAAGAGTAACGTTGCAATGGCTATCGCGATCAACGCCGGTAAGCGCTGCACCGAAGTGGCGAAGCGGAGCGCAAGAAATGAAACAGTCCCGGACACGATTATTGCGACGGTAACTCTGGCGATGCTTCCCGCGTTTTCAAATGCCCGAAATACGCCGTCCTCTAGCAAGGCGAACAAGAAGGCGTGGGTTCGCCACTCCGTTGCGTAGGCATTGAGACCCACATCCGGATTGAGTGCATGAACGAGTTGAGGCGCGAGAAGCAGCCCACTCGTAATAACGAAGACAAAACCTAGCCCGATGAGCCGCATCGGCTGATCTAGAAGTGGGCGCAGCAATAGAGGGAGTAAGAGCGCCGGCCAAATTTTGATCCCAACTGCGCCGGCAAGTGAGAGTGTTGCCCAAGTCGGTCTAGACTGTTTTGCGAACAAGAGGGCCGCGAGCAAAAACGGAACGATAAGCAGATCCATGTGACCCGCGCCAAAGCCTTGCAGTATGACAATTGGGTTCCACCAATAGAGGGCGCTCCAAGACGCTGATCGCCCGTAGGCCTGGAGGGCTTTGACCAAAAGGACGAAGGCGAGAACATCCACAATGAGCAATACCAACCGCCAGCCCATGAGATCGAACGGTGTAATCCAATGCGCTATGGTAAACGCCGCTTGCGTCAGAGGGGGATAAATCGTTGCGACATAAGGGTAATTGATCCGCTCATGAACATCAGAATTTTCTGCTGCTAGCGTCTCTAGGGCCGCGATGTCCCCGGGTTTGGAAGTGGATTCATCCAGGTTGAATAGGGGAAGCGCCACCGCGTCGCTTGGTGCAAACTTATACGGATCTATGGCTTGGGCCGTAACGGCGCCATCCCACAAATAGCGGTAGCTGTCATCCTCTAGAACGGGCGTCGAGAAGAACATGGCTCCACGCGCAACAAGCCCGATCAAGAATATGAAAATGAGTGAGCGTTTTGACGCGCGGAATGATTGCAGCTTATCGGGGAGCCACATCCAAAGTCCCGCCGCGAGTCCTGCGAGACCAATGTAAAGTCCCAGAGGCGCGTCACTGAGATCAACATCATATGGAAACGCCCAAGACAGCGCGCTCAACCCAATAAGCGCGGCGGCGATCATGACGCCGAGACGAAAGACTGGGTTGAGCGAAAGCATGGTCGGCTATGAGCCGAAGCCGCCAGATCGAACACTACGACCCGAACTGCCAGACCCAGCAGACGCTTGTCGAACGCGGTACTGCTCAAATTCCGTCGAAAGCTTGCGCCGATCAAATGTCGTGACGTTTGCGACGGTTTGCTGATCGGCCGGTTTGGCGATTTCAGAGAGATGCGTACGCAGTGTTTCTTCCGAGCCATCAAATGCAAGCGGCAAGTACCAATCATAGTATGTGCTTATGCGAACTTTATTGCCTCGAACTCGGAGATTATTAGGTAGCGAATTGAACCGTCGAGCCGCCTCTGAAAGTTGGTCTTTAACATTCGCTCCGGTGAAGGGTTCACGCGGCAGCGCAGGACCGCCTCGAACGCCTTGATACAGACCAAACATGACATTCGGATCGTCCCATCCCGCGAACAAGATGTCTTGCTCAATATCCTGTAAAGAGAGTGTGGTTCCTTCCACGGTGATCTGGGTGTCGGTCCAGAGCGACCCTGGAGCAGACGGCGTTCCCCGCTTATTTTTGAAGCCTCGGATACGTCGCTCTTCAGCAATCGCGTGGATGAGCAAGAAGTTTCGGGTGTTGAGCCAATAAGCAAGCTGCTCATCGCGGTTCAGCTGGCTCACCGGGACACTGGCCAAATAGTCAGCGTATTCCTTCATAAAGGGCAGTCCCTGCGCGTGAGCGATTTCGTACGCCACAAGTGTTCGGCCGCGTTCAGGAATAGTGAGCGCGCTCAAGAACTCTGAATATGGCCCGGTGTTCACGACGGCGGTGCTTTCCGCGCTATAAGCCGCAAACTTAGAAGCGGTTTCCGCGTTTGAAGAGAGGGGTAGTGCGAGGCCGCCTGTAGTCAGGGCGATCGCAGCGAGTGTCGCTCGAAAACGAGATTGGTAAGGCATGATCGAATAGGTCCTACTGTGCTCGAAAGATTGTTTGATGGTCGAAGGTCGCCCTCGAACCACCGTCAATCTGACGCGCAATGAGATCACTTGAAACTCAACAGGCCTCACGATCTGTTCATCAGACCGAATATGAAAAACGCGGCTCCTCGAGAGAGCCGCGTTTTCTAACTGGAGGTCTTCGACCCGATTATCGGATACGGTTTGCGAGATCTCTTAAGGTGGACTGCAGACCCGCCTGGCGCATCCCCGAAACTGTATCCGCTTCTGATACGTTCAGGTCACGGGCGAGCCGTCTCAGTCTGTTCGAAACCGAGCGATTTTTAGCGCTTTGGGTTACGGCCTGTGCGGCTGCGGAAATCAAGTCAGCATACTCTGCCGCATCTTCAGCACTCATATCCTTACTCCGGACGAGCTGGTCGACATAAGCGAGTGCGACGGATGGATCGCCCTTGGGCCAAGTCACAGCGAATTGTTGTTGTGGATTGAATAGTGCGCCTTGATCCGCAACGGAGGCCGCCGCGATTTCGTTCGCGCTCATCATGTCGCTTTCGTTTAGTTCGAAGACGTCCAAGCCGCGTACAATCGCAGTGCCGTAGATTTTGCCTTGGTACCAGTATGTCGACCAGTAACCGCCCAAAATCAGACGTTCTTCGTGGATGGGACCGCGGTCAAAGTATGCGATCTCTGTCGGGTTCGCGCTATCAGTGAAATCGATCACCGACATGCCGCCCTGATACCAAGCTTGGACAAAGATATCCCGGCCAGGAACGGGCACGATGGATCCATTATGGGCGACGCAGTTTTCCTGCTCGCTCTGAGGCGCTGGTATCTTGAAATAGCTTCGGAACTCCAGCTTGCCGTCTACAATGTCGTAAATCGCATTCGCGCCCCAATCGATGGGGTCAGACGGGCGACAACGTGGACGAACCCCGCCGCCCCATTCATCCGTAAACAGGACTTTGGTGCCGTCATTATTAAACGTTGCAGAGTGCCAATAGGCAAACTTTTGATCCAAGACAGCATCGATGCGGACTGGCTTATAAGGGTCCGAGATATCAAAGATCACGCCATTTCCAGAGCAAGCGCCCGCTGCGATGTTCTGCTCCGGGAAAACTGTAATGTCGTGGCAGTGATCCGTGCGGCTGCTGCGCTGTGTGTCTTCGCCGTGATCGCCGCCCTGCCAAAGACCAGCAATCTGTCCCGACTCTGCGTCAGCAAACACGGCTGGGCTATCAACGATGCGCGCTTTGGATGGATCATCAACTGGAATCTCAATCACATCAATTCGAAAGAGAGCGGTGCGATCGTCGCCTGAAACAGCGCCGACACAGCCCGCTAACTCTTCGCCTTCGCGGATTGAGGCGGTACCTGAGTTGTAGACGATGATTTTGCCCGTCTCATCCGGCCCTGAAACAACCGAATGCGTGTGCGAGCCACGGCAAGTTTGAACCAAGCCGACCTGACGCGGAAGCTGAGGATCGGAAATGTCAAAAATGCGGAGACCGCGGAAACGCTCCTCGCTGATATCTTCAGAGATCCCTTGCAGGCCACAATCCACACGCCCGCGAGTCTGCTCGACTGACATGATCAAAAGGTCACCAACAATCGACACATCGCCTTGACCACCAGGGCAAACGACTGAGCTGATCAATTGCGGCGGGGAATCCTCAACTAGAGTGTAAATGTTGAAGCCGTGATAGTTTCCGACGACCAACATATCGTCTGCGAATGCCATATCGGTGTTCATGAAGCTCAACAGAGGCGAGCGCTCACCCCACTCGGTCTCCGCAAGGGCCTGCTCATCATCTTCACGCACTGGCTCAGCGACCGTTTCAGCCATCTCCATCTCTGGCGCTTGAGCGTGCTCGCTGTGGTCGTGATGCCCTTCATGACCCGCATGCTCAGCCATATCTGGTGCTTTATCATCTTCCTCGTCGGGTTCGACAATCGGAGGAACGCCCGCCGGATTTTTTGGATCGAAGAAGCCGGGAGGTTTAGGAAGGGAGGCGGTTTTTGTGAGATTTGAAATTGCCTCACCTGCATCTCTAAAGCCCGCTGACAAAGCAGCCCGCGGATCTACTGAGCGCCCCTCCAGCATTTCATTCATCCGCTCTATTTCAGCCGTTTGGTCATTCTGAATGTCAGTGATGAACTCAAATAGGACTGGATCGTATGCGGAGCCTGGCTGATCCAACAGATCATCAACCATTGTTAGCGCGCCTTCATGGTGCCGGATCATCAAAGTCAGAAAGAGTTTATCAAAAGCTGCGCCCTCTGAGGCCGCGAGCTCTGCCATTTGTTCCGGCGTGGCCATTCCCATCATTTCATGGGACATATGCGTGCCATGGTGGGAATGGGCGTGAGGCGCTGTTTCGCCTCGCTCACTCAGCCAGTCTTTCATAAATTGAATTTCATCGGCCTGTGACGCATCAATGCGACCAGCAATATCGACCAAATCCTCGCTGTTCGTTCGCTCAGACACAAGCGCCGACATCTCAACCGCTTGGGCGTGGTGAGGTATCATGTCCTGCATGAACTCGACATCATCTTTTGAATAGCTTGTGTCAGCGATATCCGAGGCCTGTTCGGCAGTTAAGACTTTTGTCGGTTGCCCAGGGGCGCCTGGTTGGATGATTGCCACATCCTGCGCGATCGCCGCGCCGCACGACACAGACAACGCGAAGAGGCTGGAGGCGGCTGTTGTGAGCCACCGATCCGAAAGTGTTTTAGCGATTGGGGGCATGTCTAGCTCAACTTTGCTTCTGTGAAACCTTGCTCGGAAATATGAACAAGTTGCCACATAAGGCAATCTCAAACACGATTTGGCTACGCAGACCCAATCGCTAAAACACTTTCGGATCGGTGGCTCACAACAGCCG
>JBCBGJ010000120.1:0-7066 GCA_038526925.1 Pseudomonadota bacterium | reverse complement strand
TGCCAAAGATGGATGGTATGGAGCTGCTGAAGCGCCAGCGCGGTCAAACCATCATGATAAGTGCGGACTTGATACCCTTCAGCTTCAAAGAAGATCTTTAAAGAGGCGACGATGTTCTCATCATCATCTACGAGTGCAAGCGTTGTCATTGTTCAGCCCTTTGCTTCCAAACCCAGATACGCGCCTGGGCTTTGACTAGTGGGCTGTTGAACCATGGTTCGAGTGCCGCCGGAAGCCCCGGCTTTGTGGAATATGCACTCTTATCCAGATTTTTGGCGCAGATTTGCGGTGAATGCGGCAACTTTGCGTTTTGAGTCAGAACTTTGTGGCCGCGGCGTTTCGATCCGGCCCTGGTTCAAATAGGTCTCAGATCCATATGTAATGCACTGCGCTTTACCGGCATCTTTGGCCGCATAAAGGGCCTTATCAGCGAGGCTGAGCACTTTGCTTGGATTGGCGCCATGGTGTGGATATCGCGCATGTCCAATCGAGGCCGAGACGCGCAGAACTGCCTGGTTCCATCGATAGGGACGGCTGACAATGTCTATCAAGTATTCGGCATATTTTCGAACACTGCCCAGCGTGCCGTCGACATCTTCTAACAGAATGACAAACTCATCGCCGCCAAGGCGAACAAGCAGATCCTGATTATCAGTCACTTCGCGCAGTCGATCGGCCATTGCCTTGATCAAGAAGTCACCAGCATTGTGTCCGTGCGTGTCATTGACCGCTTTGAACCCATCCAGATCAATCAAGAGAATGTCGAAGGCCTGAGTGTTTTCCGTGCTCTCGAAACGCTTTTGCAAGCTGATGCGATTGCCGAGGCCTGTAAGATGATCGTGCGCCGCGAGATGGGATTGATACTCAACCAACTCGAGCAATTGACGGTTCACCTTATCGCTCTGCTGCACCAGCATCACAGCGGCGCCGCCGCACCCGATGATTGAAATCCCGATGATAATCGACGTCATCAAGACGTTCGCTTCCGCAGAGATATCGAAGGCCGGAATGTAGCGCCCTTCAAGCGCAAGGATCGCTAAGGCGGCGACGACAACCACGTTCAACACCGTGAACATGATCGTGTCTCGCGCCGTCAACAGGATAGCAGCGACGACGGGCAATAGCGGTAGAATTCCAATATGATAACCGGTGACCCCACCAGCGAAATATATCTCAGCCCATAAAAGTGCTGAAAAGCTCATCAATAGGACACGGATGTAAGGCTCAGGGCGTTTGCGCCACAGGCTTACCTTGATCGCCACCAATGATAACACGCAGCCAATTGTCCCCGTGACGAGATTAAAGATGGCGCTATCGGTAAACGTAAACTGAGTGACTTGTAGCCCGGTATAGCCAGCCGTCATCACGAACGCGAACAGTGAAACATAAATCATGCGTCGACGGTGGATGTCCTCCGTCGATAGGATCAGGCTACCATCATCCGGAACCCATTGGGTTTTCGGAAAAAGAGCGCC
Source organism: Pseudomonadota bacterium (assembly GCA_038526925.1). Taxonomy (GTDB): domain Bacteria; phylum Pseudomonadota; class Alphaproteobacteria; order Caulobacterales; family Hyphomonadaceae; genus Henriciella. The sequence goes on along the minus strand of JBCBGJ010000120.1, from coordinate 5,591 downwards.
GAGAAAGGCAAGAAGTTTTTTCAATAAATCAGCTCTGTTCCAACCCTCATTCTTTACCGCAGTGTCGATAAGATTGCGTTGAATAGAACGATGAATTTTCACCGATATAGTCGTACGAGCTCTAAAATTGGGCGTGCCTGCAGGCTTGACCGGTTTTCTTAGGTTCAGTAAGGGCGACGCCATGAAAACACATATGCATCATCTTCATCCAAAGACCTGACGCGTCCGCAGAGGCGCGAATGATCTCGGTGCGCCTCATTGTTTTCTCATTCCGCTATCTTGAGCCAACATCCTGAGCGTTCGCCGATCTCCATTCCGGTTGATCGAATGAGAGGACGCCCTCTCGCTTCGCAACCTTCACACTGACCACGGCTTCGTCTATGCGGAGCGCGACCGAATGCAAAGGCGATAAAATGGGCAAACAAAAGCCGCCAAAACCGATTGATCTGGCTCGAAAACCGCGCGGGTTTCCCGACAAACGCGAAGGCCTGATCCACGCCGAGCAGACGATGATCGAGCGCGTGACCTCCGTCTATCGCAAATGGGGATTTGAAGGCCTCGATACGGGTGCGTTCGAATTTGCCGATGCGCTCGGGAAATTCCTTCCTGATCAAGATCGACCCAACGCGGGTGTTTTCGCGCTTCAGGACGATGATGAGCAGTGGATGAGCCTGCGCTATGACCTGACCGCACCGCTCGCCCGCTTTGCTGCAGAGAACTGGCAGACCCTCGCCAAACCTTATCGCAGATATGCGGCCGGACCCGTCTGGCGCAATGAAAAACCGGGACCGGGACGGTTCCGTGAGTTCTTGCAATGCGACGCGGACACGGTCGGCGCAGCCGGTGCACATGCAGACGCAGAGATGATTGCCATGGCGGCAGAAGCCATGCGCGCAGCTGGCGCGGAAGACGGCGAGTTTGCTATTCGTGTCAATACGCGCCGCTTGCTCAACGCCGTGCTTGAAGGGGTTGGCGCGACAGAGGAAACGACTCGTCTCACGATTTTGCGGGCGCTTGATAAGCTCGACAAGTTTGGCACAAGCGGCGTGGCCGAGTTGCTCGGCGCGGGGCGTATGGATGAGAGCGGTGACTTCACTAAAGGTGCGGGTCTCGACGTAGAGAGTGTGAAGCGCGTGCTGGCCTTTGCGGAAGCGGGACGCGCGACCCGGGGCGAGACGATCGAAGCGCTCGGCCAAGCCGTGGGCACAGGCGAAGACGCAATGGCGGGTCTCGCCGAATTGGAAGCCATAAGTACGGCGCTCGCGGCGCTTGGAACACCCGAAGCGGACGTAAAGTTTGATCCGTCCATCGTCCGTGGCCTGGAATATTATACGGGGCCTGTGTTCGAGGCTGAGCTGCTCAAAGAGACTAAGGATGAGGACGGGAACACTGTTCGAATTGGTTCCGTCGGAGGCGGCGGACGCTATGATGATTTGGTCGCTCGCTTTACGGGCGAAAAAATTCCCGCAACAGGATTCTCAGTCGGAATCAGTCGCCTGGCAGCCGCATTTTCCATTAGCGGCGAGATCGATGAGCTCAACGGGCCGGTCGTTGTCCTGAACATGGACCGCGAAAACCCGGCCATCGCGCTGCAGCTTGCGACGGAGCTTCGCCAAGCGGGTCTTCGGGCGGAGGCTTATATGGGCAGCTCTGGCATGCGCCCGCAGATGAAGTATGCGGATCGCCGCCGCGCCCCAGCTGTGATCATGGTTGGCACGGATGAGCTCGAAAAGGGCGTTGTGACAATCAAAGATTTGAAAGAAGGCGCTCGTCAAGCAGCGGCTATTGAAAGCAATCAAGAGTATCGCGAAGCCCGTCCAGGACAGCTTGAAGCCCCGCGCGGTGATATGATCGCGCGCGTCCGTGAAATTGTGGAGGCCGACGGATGAAGACCGCCGATAATGCGATGACCGCATTGGCGGCGCAAGGCGGCGATTTCGTCGAACCCGCGCTGCTGATCGAAGCTGCAGTGCCGCTTGAGCTCTCTGGCGAAGCTGTCCGCAGCCGAATTTGTACATTTGTAGACGGTCAATCGATCGAATGGGCGCTTCGGCCGGATCTCACCTTGCCGGTTGCCCAAGCAGAATGCGATTTGCGCGGTGAAACTGAACTTGGCGAAACATGCCGCCGATATCGCGGACCGGTGTTTCGTCTCCCCGCGGTTGAGGGCGACCCAATCGAATACGAACAGGTCGGGTTGGAACGTTTCGGCGCGCCGAGCGATGTGGAACGAGACGTTTGGTTGTTTCAGACGCTGATCGAGGCGAGTGAAGCCTGCGGCGTTGAAACGGGACATACCTGTTTCGGAGATCTATCTGTCTTTTCGGCTTTCGTAGACGCGCTCGGGTTCCCTGAGGATGTCTCAGCCGGATTGAAACGGGCCTTTCGCCAAGAAGGCGGCGTACGCGCTTACTTGGCAGGGCAAAAACGCAATCAAAGCGGTTTACCGGCAAGGGTTTCCGGTATGAGCCGGACTGAGATTGCCGCTTTTATCGAGGATATCTTTGCAATCACTGGCGTGCGTCCGGTTGGCAATCGCTCAGCAGATGAGATTGTGGAGCGGCTGCACGCGCGCTCGTCGATCGGTGCGTCATTTGAAATATCAGCGGAACAGTCCGAGTTGCTTGAGCGTGTGTTGACCTTAGATGTCGCCTATGCGGAGGCCCCCTCGGTCCTGCGCAGCATTGCCAAGGATGGCGGACTGTCAGGCGTAGAAAGCACGCTGGCGCGGTTCAGCGAGCGGACAGAGCGCTTAATGACGCTCAACTCAGCCTTCACCCAAACGGCACAGTTCGCGACGCGGTTCGGACGGCGGTTCACCTATTATGACGGGTTCGTCTTCGAGATCGCAGCCAGCGCCGACGAAACCGCTAAACAACGTCCTTTCGTGGCAGGCGGGCGTTACGATTCTCTTTTGTCAGATTTGTCTAAGGGGCGCGTTGAAGCGACCGCACTGGGTGGGATCATTATTCCACACCGGGTTGAAAACCTATTGGGAGGCCGATCATGACACGCCTGTCGATTGCGATTCCTTCAAAGGGGCGCCTAAAGGAAAAGTCGGAGGACTGGCTGAGCGCCAGTGGGTTCAAACTGCGCCAGAAAGGGGGCGGGCGCGGGTATAGCGCCGAGCTCAAGGGACTTCCTGATGCAGATATCATGCTGCTCTCTGCGCGCGAGATTTCTGAGGAATTGATTGCAGGGAATCTGCATATTGGGATTACCGGCGAGGATTTGCTGCACGATCTGTCCAATGCGTTCGACCAAGAGGTGCAGGTCATGCGACGGCTTGGGTTTGGCGGCGCCGATGTGATTGTGGCTGTGCCTGCCTCTTGGCTGGACGTTGAGACGATGTCGGACTTGGAGGCAGCAGGCGCTCTTTTCAGACAGCGTCATGGCCGCCGTATGCGAGTTGCCACCAAGTATCTCAAACTGACCCGGCAATTTTTCGCCGAGAAAGCTGTCGGTGAGTATCGGTTGATTGAAAGCCCTGGTGCGACAGAGGCTGCACCCGCAGCAGGTACTGCTGAAGTGATTGTTGATATCACGTCGACGGGATCAACCTTGAAAGCAAATGATTTAAAGGTCTTGGACGATGGTGTGATTTTGGAGAGTGAGGCCTCTTTGGTCGGATCGCTCCGCGCAAATTGGACCCCAGAGAGCCTCAAAACCCTTGAAGTTTTTTCTGACAGTATTGAAGCGACGGTATCTGCACGCGAGCGCGTTCGAATCGAATCAGACATAGCGATTCCAGAATCGATTTTTCAGACCTTCAAACTCACTCCTATAAGTGACCATATTGCACTCTGTGTGTCGCAAAACGCGAGTTCAGCAGCGCGGGCACTCGCTAAGGTAGGTGCAAAAACTGTAACAATTGCAACCATTAACCAGGCTTTCAGCTCTGACAACGCTGTCTTTGCAAATTTTGTTAAGAACCTGTCACGAAGCGCTTGACGAGCTGCGACAAGTTGGCAATACACGAAAGGCAAGTTTCTGGGAGGAAACGCTGCAATCACTTTTCAAGGCGTGACCTAACCGGTCGCGCCTTTTTTCTTTTCCGCGATCCGTGAGCGGACCCCACAAAGAAAAACGACCCCCAAAAGGGAGCCGCCAAGATGATTGGAGTGAGAGTTATCAACCGGGCGACGCTCAGGGGGAGAGAGGTTTGGGAAGCCGCCAGATCATTTATTATTGAAAAACAATAACAGTTTATCGTTTTTCGTCAATCCTAAATCGACGTTTTCTTTCTGAAAAAACCGTAAGGAAAATCTCACCGGCGAACATATACGGTTTTAGAATGATTGTGTGACAATTGTAACCTATGCGGTTAAAAATTGCCGTATTCATCTCCTGAGTTGACTTTCAAGAATAGGCTGGCAGAGCGTCGTGAAAGGCGAAAACGCCAGATATTGAATCAGACAGGAGCAAAAAATGTCCGATCCACGTCAGCACATCATGCCGGTTTACCGCCCGCCGGAAGAAGCGTTTGAACGCGGCGAGGGTGTTCGTCTGATCACGGAAGATGGTAAATCCTATCTCGACTTCGTGGCTGGCATCGCAGTCAGCGCGCTCGGACATTCCCATCCGGCCATGGTCGACGCTCTGCAAACGCAGGCCGAGAAGCTTTGGCACACCTCAAACATGTTTCGTGTGCCAGCGGGTGAAGAGCTTGCCCGCAAAATGTGTGAGCGCCTGCCGTTCGCCGACCGAGTTTTCTTCACCAACTCAGGAACTGAAGCGATCGAGTGTGCGATCAAAACCGCCCGAAAGTATCATTGGGCGAATGATGATGCTGACCGATATGAGATCATAACCTTTAGCGGTGCTTTTCATGGTCGCTCATTAGGCGCGATCAATGCGGGCGGTAACCCAAAATATCTTGAAGGTTTTGGACCCGCACTTCCTGGATTCACGCAAGTTGAATTCGGCGATCATGAGGCACTTGAGGCGGCCATTACCAGCAAAACTGCAGCCGTCATGGTAGAGCCGGTTCAAGGGGAGGGCGGGGTACGCGCGATCCCAGAGTCTTGCCTAACCGAGCTGCGCAAACTTTGCGATGAGCGTGGGGCCTTGCTGATTTATGATGAGGTTCAGTGCGGCATGGGCCGAACCGGAAAACTGTTCGCGCATGAATGGGCCACGGACGCTGAGCCTGACATCATGTGCGTCGCCAAAGGGGTTGGCGGCGGGTTTCCGTTTGGCGCATGTCTGACCTCTGAAGCGACTGGAGCGATGATGCAGCCTGGAAGCCATGGCTCAACCTATGGTGGCAACCCGCTGGCGATGGCGGTCGGCAACGTCGTCTGGGATATTATTGCGGATGAGGGGTTCCTCGAAAATGTTCGTCGTGTCTCGGGAACCGTCGCGCAGGGATTGAAATCATTGGCAGACAGTCACCCAGACAAAGTCGATGGCGTGACGGGTAAGGGATTGCTGACAGGGCTTCGATTAAAGGCTTTGCCAAAGCCGGTTCAGAACGCCTGCCGTGAACATGGTCTATTGGTCGGCGTGGCGGGCAACAATGTTCTGCGACTTGCACCGCCCCTGGTCATCGAAGACTCAGACGTTCGTGAGGCGGTTTCCATCATGGACGC
>JBCBGJ010000119.1:0-7112 GCA_038526925.1 Pseudomonadota bacterium | reverse complement strand
CATATTGGCTTCGCCGCGCGAAATCCATCCGCGCTGCATTAGCCAATTGGCGGTCGACCTGAACGGCTGACCATTATTTGCAGCATAGGCCGCGCGCAGGGTGCGCCCGTCCGGTAAGATTAGCCGGCCTGAACCTTGGATCTGTAGAAAGAAGACATCAGCGGGATGGGCATATGCCAGTGGCCGGACACCTGCGCGCGTAATGTCGGCGCGAATGGGATATTCGCGGCGGGTTCCATCCGGAAGTGTCTGATAGACTTTTCCCGATGATGTAACCAAGTCGCCAGGGTCGCCTGGCACCGGTTCCGTAAATGGGGGCTCCGGGCGGAGGCGCGCCTCATAGGTTGGCTCGAAATATCCCGTGAACCGACTTTTTCCATCGGGCGCGACGATCTCAACCGGAGTAAAAAGCGCTTGCAAGACTGCGCGGGCGCTGCGGTCATCATTGATAACATCAAGCGCGGCACAGGCCGGCGTCCAGTCTGAGATACGCCCCGCCCAAGGCGCCTTGCTGGACAGAAGGCTTTGCGGCGAGCGCTTTTCAAAGACATCGCAGCTACGGCGCAGGGCTGAGAGACCTGGAGCTAGATTTGACGCTTCCCATCCCGGCAAAACATCATAAGCGACGGGTTTAGGTGTGACCGGATATGTCGAGGGATCCACTTGAGGCTGCGTTTGCGGAACAGGCTGCGGTGGCAGTGACCGACCTGAATTGGTGACACAACCTGATAGCAATATGAACGCGCCGCATAGGAGCCCGATAATCCTCATTGCAAAAGTCTAGGCGTGTTCGGCCCGCGAGCTCAAGTTACCAAGCTGAGGCTTTTTCGTGACTTAGTCAGCCGTGTCGACATCATCGAGGATCCAATTCGGATCACTCGAGCTTGTTTGACGCATAAACGTCCAAAGCTCTGATGCCTTTGTCGTGGTTTCGCCGTCGCCGAGTTCGGACTCGTAATGCACCGTAACGCGCGCCATGCCATCATTTGCCAATGAGGCGTCCGTAATCTCGGCTTTTCGAATGCGCAGCAGCTGCATGCCTTCGGCACCAGAGGCTTCTCGCTCAGTAATGGCGGCGTCCCAGGCTTCATAAACGTCAGTATCCAGAAGCGGCTTCAACGCGCCTCGATCGCCGCGCGCAAATGCGGCAACGATCATTTCATAAGCCCCGCGAGCGCCTTGCATAAAGGCGCGGGGTTCGAAATTCCCATCTGCTTCAAAGATCGCTTCCATGCCTGCAGCGGCCGGACCCGTAAAGGATGGACGCAACTGAACGACATCTCCGCCAGCCGGTGCAGAATTCGCCGGCGTCGGGTTTGGAGCGGGCGATGGCATACGTCCGCGCCCTTCTGGTGGGCCCTCATCTTGGCCAAGCGTCACGAACAGACGCCACCCCACAAAAAGGGCGATTCCAGCCAAAACAAGAAATTCGATCATAGAAGAGGACATATTTAGCTCTTTTATCAGTCTTTCAGCAGTTCATATAGGTGCTTTTCAACAAGTGCCACCCACCGTTGCGCCCATTTGTGGCACATGTTACGCGCCCTTAATCTTAAGCTTAGAGTGAAGATCGATGACAGACACCCCAGATATGGCAACTCAGCCGCAAAACAATGCTCCTCAACAGGGCCCAGCCATTCGTGTGCTGAGCCAATACATTAAGGACCTCTCATTTGAGAATCCTGGAGCAACGGTACAGGCGCAGCCAAATATCGAACTTGGGATTGATGTCGGCGCCGCACCCAAGCCAGGCGAAGAGGGTGTTTTTGAGGTAGTCCTCAAACTCAAGGCGCGCGCTGGCACGCAAGATACTGCCCTGTTCATTCTGGAAATGGACTATGCCGGTACTTTCCAACTGCAAGGGTTCGGCGCTGGTGATATCGAGCCTGTCCTGTTGATCGAATGCCCGCGCGTTCTGTTCCCATTCGCACGCCGCATCATCGCGGACATTTCTGCGGAAGGTGGTTTCCCGCCACTACGAATTGATCCAGTTGATTTCGGCGCGCTTTATAACACTCAAAAGCAACGCGCTGCTGCAGCTGCCGCAGAGCAAGCCGCCGCGGCTCCAACACCGCCGCAAGAGCCTCAGGCGTAGCGTTTCCAGATTGCATCATCCCCCAGAGTTTCGATAAACTCTGAGTGGGTAGATTGCTCATCGCTGGAAATTTCGGATTTCAAGGGCGCGGGTCGCTGGGCGGCTGGCGCCTTTGTTCCGTCTAGCGCTTGGCTTTGTCCGCCAAAATCAAACCGGTGTGCGCGGCCACCTAAAAGCTCCAGATAAACTTCCGCTAGTAACTGGCTGTCCAACAGCGCGCCGTGAAATGTTCGCGCGTCTGAATTCACATCGAACCGCTTACAAAGGGCATCGAGGCTTGCCGGAGCGCCGGGATATTTCTTGCGCGCGATCATAACTGTGTCGACCCAACGCTCTTCTGGAATTTGTGCTTTTCCGCAGCGCTGAAGCTCCATGTTGAAAAAGCCACGGTCGAACTTCGCATTGTGAGCAACCAGTGTCGCATCGCCAACAAATTCAAGAAACGCATCAACGATACTCGGATCTTCGAACCCTGGTTTATCGACGAGGTCATCATCTGTGATGCCGGTAATCCGGATTGTCGCTTCAGACACCGGGCGACCTGGATTAATATAGGTCTGGAAGGTCTTTCCGGTCGCGACGTGATTGATCAGTTCTACCGCGCCCAGTTCAATAATCCGATCATCCTTGTCCCATTCCAGACCGGTGGTTTCCGTGTCGAATGCGATCTCTCGAACAATCGAAAGGATCGCAATGCGTGATTGTTATTACCGGAAAGGGCAAAGCCGGGCAGGGGGTCTTGAGGCAGGCTTTCCTCAACTGGCTCGATTTACCTGAAGCGCGTGGCCTGATCAGCGGGTTTGCCCCGGCCCATGCCAAACACGGCGGCGGCGGCGCTTGGTATGTGTTTTTGCGGCGCCGATAGAAATGAAAAGGGGCAGCTGAAAGCCGCCCCTGAACACGTTACACACTCTACTTGAGACTGCGTATAGCTTTGTCGTGTTAATGATTTACGACTGTTTCGCGAGAAGATTGCGAATTTCTTCGAGAAGGACTTCCTGGCGTGGTGGGGCCGGCGGTTCTGCTGGCGCCTCTTCTTCTTTTTTCTGCATATTGTTCATGCCCTTGATGATCATGAACATCACAAAAGCCACGATCAGGAATGAGATAACTGCGGAAACAAACTCGCCGATTTTAATCGAAACCGCTTCAGTGACGACGGTTCCGTCTTCAGCGAGAACGGCTGGTGCCATTTCGTAAACCCAGCTGCCAAAGTCCAGGCCGCCCAATACTGGGCTGAGCGCCGGTAGAAATACGCCTTGGATAAAGGCGGTGACCACAGTCGCAAACGCGCCGCCCATGACGAAACCTACCGCCATGTCGACGAGATTGCCTTTCATGGCAAACTCTTTGAATTCGTTGAACATATTAAACCCCTTCTAGTCTCTAGACCCCTTCAGGTCATGAGAACAGAATGTTTGAATTTTGCCGCAAGGTCAAATTTCAGAAACAGCTGAGGTTTCAACCGCTTAGCGCGATTCTGGATCGACGCCGTCATTGACACGTGCCCGAAGCTCTTTGCCCGGACGGAAGAATGGAACGGACTTGGCGTCCACACTGACCGATTCACCTGTCCGCGGGTTGCGTCCCTTGCGGGCTTTTCGGTGACGGACGGAGAAGGCACCAAAGCCTCTAAGTTCTACCCGGTCGCCGCGCGCAAGCGCATCCGCGATCTCGTCGAGGATAACCCCAACGAGTTTCTCAAGGTCCTCCGGTCGTAATTCCGGATTCTCGTCAGCAAGTTTAGCGATGAGTTCAGATCTCAGCATGTCTTTGAACCTAAACGAAAAATGCGACGGAGACTAGGCCTCCGTCGCAAAATACTTATCCATTACCTTATTGTTAGGTATGGATGTAAACCAACTTACGCTTCGTCGCTGTCGTCGGCTTTCTTCTTAGTTGCTTTTTTCTTCTTAGGCTTCTCTTCGACAGCCGCTTCGTCACCGTCACCGGTTGCCAGGGCCGCACCAAGAATATCACCAAGAGATGCACCACTATCGGCAGAGCCGTACTGGGCAACAGCCTCTTGCTCTTCTGAGATCTCAAGCGCTTTGATTGAGACTCCGATCCGGCGAGACGACTTGTCGACTTGAGTGACTTTCGCGTCGATCTTGTCACCAACGGCGAAACGCTCTGGGCGTTGTTCGCTGCGGTCACGCGACAGATCAGAGCGACGGATGAAGGCTTTGACGGCTGGATCGCCGAATTCGACTTCGATGCCGCCAGATGCAACTTCGGTTACCGTACAAGTTACGATCGCACCGCGCTTGACGCTACTATTGTCAGCGATTGGATCGCCGCCAACTTGCTTGATGCCGAGCGAAATGCGCTCTTTCTCAGTATCAACATCAAGGACACGTGCTGTGACAGAGTCACCTTTTTGGAAGGCTTGGATGGCTTCTTCGCCAGACTGCTCCCAAGAGATGTCATTGATGTGGACCATGCCGTCCAGATCTGGGCCGAGGCCAACGAACAGACCGAACTCAGTGATACCGCGAACTTCGCCTTCGATGTCCGTGCCAACTGGGTGCTCAGCCATGAAGGCAGACCATGGATTGTCTTGAGTTTGCTTCAGGCCGAGTGAAATACGGCGCTTCTCGCTATCAACATCGAGGACCTCAACGAGGACTTCTTGAGATGTTGAAACGATTTTGCCTGGGTGCACGTTTTTCTTGGTCCAGCTCATTTCAGAGACGTGGATCAGACCTTCGACACCGTCCTCGAGCTCAACAAACGCACCATAGTCAGTGATGTTCGTGACCTGACCAGACATGCGCGTGCCGACTGTGTACTTGGCTTCGATATCGTCCCAAGGATCGCTTTCGAGCTGCTTCATACCAAGGCTGATGCGCTGGGTCTCTGGGTTGATCTTGATGATCTGAACTTTGACCGTGTCGCCAACATTGACGACTTGGCTTGGGTGGTTGACGCGCTTCCAGCTCATGTCAGTGACGTGCAGGAGGCCATCAATTCCGCCGAGATCAACGAACGCACCGTAATCGGTGATGTTCTTGACGACGCCTTCGCGGGTATCGCCTTCGTTCATATCACCGACGATTTCTGCGCGCTGTTCGGCACGGCTCTCTTCGAGGATCGCACGGCGAGATACAACAACGTTGCCACGTGCACGGTCCATTTTGAGAATCGCGAACGGCTGAACTTCGTTCATTAGTGGGCCGACGTCGCGAACTGGGCGGATGTCGACTTGTGAACCAGGAAGGAAGGCATTGACGCCGCCGAGGTCGACAGTGAAACCGCCTTTAACGCGGCCAACAATCGCGCCTTTAACAGGCTCTTCTTTGTTGTAATTGTCTTCCAGACGGATCCAGCTTTCTTCGCGGCGAGCTTTGTCGCGCGACAGAACAGCTTCACCCATCAGGTTTTCGATGCGGTCGAGGTAAACTTCGACAATATCGCCAGCTTCAGGCTGCTTCTCTTCCAGAAGGAATTCTTTTGATGCAACGCGGCCTTCAGTTTTCAGGCCGACGTCGAGCACAAGATAGTCGCCATTATTGGAAATGACGGTCGCTGGAACAACTTTGCCCTCTACAAGAGTGGCGGCGCCAGCGCTGTCCTCGAACATAGAGGCAAAATCCTCAGTCGAGGGATTCATTGATTCAGTCATGGGGTCTCCAAAAGCGCAGCATTACGGGGTTTACGGCCTCAGGCCCTATGCCCTCGGTCCGACGTGGCTGCGATGTCAGGGATAAGCTTGTAGAGCGCCTTTAGATTTGAGCTTTAAGGCTCAGAACGCTCGGACGTTTGGGCGATGACGGTGTCGACCGCTGCCCGTGCTTTATCCACAGCCGCGTCTATAGTCAGATCAGTAGTGTCGATCAAGACTGAATCTGCTGCTGCAATCATGGGGGCGTCTGCGCGATTTTTATCGCGGTCATCCCGCTCTTTCAGCTGCGCGATCATCTCTTCGAGTGACAGTGTTTCACCCTTTTCGGTGAGCTCTTTCCAGCGGCGCGTTGCCCGGATCTCGACGGAGGCATCGACCCAGAGTTTGACGTCCGCATCGGGGCACACGACGGTTCCGATATCGCGGCCGTCGAGGACGGCGCCTCCAGCTTGGTTTGCAAAGGCGCGCTGTAAGTCTAGCAGGGCCGCCCGAACGTCGGGGATCGCGGCCACTTTGGAGGCGGCTTGCCCAGCCTCTGCTGTGCGAAGGTCTTCTTCGGAATAGTCCCCCAAATCGAGCGTCCGTGCGACCTTTGCAAGCGCGCTGGGATCGTCAAAGTCGACCCCCGCCTTAAGCGCCGCAACGCCCGTGGCGCGATAGAGCCGTCCGGTATCCATATGCGCGAGGCCATACCAAGCCGAAAGGCGCCGCGCGATGGTGCCTTTTCCTGAGGCAAGGGTTCCGTCGATCGCAATAATCATAGTCCGCGCGATGCGTGACTGGCGCGCCAAAGTCAACGGGCGGGGTGCGCGTAAAAAAGAACCGCCGCCCAAAGCTTGAGCGGCGGTTCCCATTGATTGAACTGGGGCGACCTATTCGGCAGCTTCCTCAATCGGCATAGCCGCGACTGCTTCTGCGACACCCGGAACAAACTCTGCGCCATGCAGGATTTGCACGGATGAGCCTTCAAAGGCAGACCCAATCGGTTCGGCTTGACCGCCTAGACACTCGGCCAAGAAGCCTTCCATCACGGAATAGAATGCCAGCCGGTTTTCTGGCCGGGCAAAGCCGTGGCCTTCATCAGGGAAGTTCACATACGTGACTGGCAATCCTTTTTGAACCATGACGTCGACCAGCTGATCAGATTCCAGCTTGGTCACACGGGGGTCATTTTCGCCCTGCCCGATCAGCAGCGGAACCGAGATATCGTCGACTTTGGAAATCGCTGAGCGGGCCAGCATATCTTCGCGATCTTCAGGATTGGCCGGGTCGCCAACATATTTGAACCACGTGCCTTCCAGGAAAGGTTTCCAATATTCCGGGAAACTCTCAACCAGCGTGACGAGACTGGACGGGCCGACAATATCGACGCCGCAAGCAAATGTGTCTGGC